>CAZFCZ010000017.1:0-19702 GCA_964517485.1 uncultured Nitratifractor sp.
GTAAAATAGCTTTTTAAAGGTAACTCTTTTCAAAAATTACAACCCCATCTTTCCTGGATTTAAAATATTGTTTGGGTCAAACGCCTCTTTTATTTTTTTGAATAGATTTAGCTCCGCCTCGCTAAATGCAATATCCATAAATTCAGCTTTGCTTAACCCAATGCCATGCTCTCCACTTAGGGTTCCGCCCATATCTACTACTAGTTTAAATATCTCTTCAATTGCCCTATGCCCATTTTCTAGCTCTTCTTTATTACTGCCATCTGCCATTACATTTACATGTATATTGCCATCTCCTGCGTGTCCAAAGCAAGGCACTACAAGGTTATATTTTGAGCCAATCTCATAAATTTTTTCAAGCGCAGTTGGTAGCATACTTCTAGGAACCGAGATATCTTCGTTAAGCTTTTTACTACCATAAATTGTAATAGATGGCGAAGCCCCACGGCGCGCTTTCCATATCTGTTCTCTTTGGCTACTATTGGTTGCAACATTAAACTCTAGTGCGCCATTTTCTTTAAACGACTCTTGCAAAGTTTTTAGCTGAAACTCAACTTCGTCCTCTACATTTCCATCTACATCGCCAATTAGCAAAGCTCCAGCATTTTCTGGCAGGGCAATGCCAAGTTTATCTTTAACCGCTTTTACAACCAAAGAGTCTAAAAACTCCATAGCAACAGGGTTTGCACCACTTGCAAGCGATTTAAATACTGCGTTCATCGCACTATTAACATCAGGAAAAATCCCCATATAAGACTTAGCAAATCTTGGCTTTGGCAAAAGCTTTAGCGTAATTTGCGTAATAACCCCCAAAGTACCCTCACTTGCAATTAAGATACCTGCAATATTGTAACCTGCAACATCTTTTATTGTCTTTTTGCCAGCTCTAATTACATCACCATTTGGCAATACCGCTCTTAGCGCCATTACAAAATCTTTAGTAATTCCATATTTAGCCGCTCTCATACCGCCTGCATTTTCGCTAACATTACCACCAAGAGTCGAGTACTCTTCGCTTGCTGGATCTGGCGGATAAAATAGCCCTACCTCCTCGGCTGCTTTTTGAAGCTGCATATTTATAACACCAGGTTGCACAATTGCTAGCATATTCTCTTTATCTATCTCGATAATTTTATTCATATGCTTCTCTAGTGCTAACACAATTCCACCATTTACAGGCAAAGCACCACCTGTAAAGCCGCTTCCTGCACCTCTTGGCACAATAATAATGCCATTTTCGTTACAATATTTTAAAATTTTACTAATATCATCTTCACCTCTTGGAAAAAGCACTGCATCTGGCTCGTAAAATGTTCTAGTTGCATCATAACTATAAGCCCTTTTGTGGGCTTTGTCTGTATATATATTCTCTTTACCTACTAAGTTCTCAAAAAACTCTAAATCTTCGCTCTTTAAATTCATTTTATACTCTCTTTTACTATAATATCTTCGCTTATTGCATCTATTATCTCTAATGTGTTACCATTTGCTACAACTACCAAGCCAATACCAACTAATTTTGCAAAATCTCTGTAGCTACTGCTAGCGCTACTTGCTTTATATGCACTATAAATTTGTGGATCTATAAGTTTTACACCCAAAGCGCTTGCAATCTCTTTATATCTATCTTTTGGCGCTAAAAGTAGTGCCTTATCATAATTATGCCCTCCAATTACTCTATCGCCAACCCTAACTACTGGCTTTAGTTTTGCCAAAGAGTTACCACCTAGCGGCTCTTTGTCTATAATACTAGCAGTCGAATTAGAGTTTTGCTTAATGTAAGCTAGCGCGTACTCTCCACTTGGCGTTGCCCTAACCACTAGAGCACTCATACCATTAATTGGCAACTTTTGCATTAGGGTTAATCTACTTCCATTTACCGAAGCTACAGTTGTGTAAACTTTATTCGGAATTAAAAAGGCTGTTGCATAAATAGTAATAAATATGCTTATAAATAGAGCTCTCAAGAAACTCTCCTTTTTTGACTAATTGTATCAAAATATAGATAAGAGTTAAAATTTTTGTTATAATTGTTCTTTAAATTGTACAAAACAAGGATACAAATATGCGTTTTTTAATTACTATAATGCTTGCTATCTCGGCCATGTGGGCTGGAAACTACAAGCTAAACTACTGGAAGGTTGGCGAAACCTTTGGAGAATACTTAACTCGCCATCATATAGATTCGACTAAATTTTACTCGCAAATAGACCCAGATGATATTAAATTTTTATCTGCAATAATGTCTAAATCACCATTTTTTGAAAATATAGAAAATTCACAGCTTAAAGAGGCTCTAATACCACTTGGCGAGCAGATGCAGATATATATTTCTAAAGCTAAAGATGGCTATAAGTTCGATATTATTCCACTAAAGTATAAAGTTATTAAAGATACTATTTTAGTTAAAATAGACAACAACTGCTTTAGCGACATTAAAAAGGCTACAAACAACCCACACATTGCAACATACCTAAAGAGAGTTTTTAAAGATAAAGTAGATTTTACTAAACTAAGAAAAGGCGACATTGTATCGATAAAATATAAGCAAAAGAGCATAAAAGGTCTGCCGTGGGGCGAGCCAACTATAAAAGCAGCATACATTAAAAGAGGCGCTAACGAGTACTTTGCAAACAAAGTAGATAACGAATATAAGATATACTCAACAAAAGAGGATATAGAGAAAAAAGTAGTTACTCTAAGTAGGGGAGCAAAGTATATATCGTTTAAATACCCTCTAAAGAAAATTAGAATTACATCTAAATTTACATACAAAAGATGGCACCCAATTTTGCATAAATATCGCCCACACTTAGGTATAGATTTTGGCGCAAAAAGAGGCACACCAATCTACGCAATAGCAAGCGGTAAAGTAATATATGCTGGCTGGATGAGAGGCTATGGTAAAGTAACCAAAATTAGCCATAGTGGCGGAATTATATCTTTATATGCACATCAGAGCAAAATTTCGGTTAAAAGAGGTCAATATGTAAAGGTACATCAAGTAATTGGAAAAATTGGTACTACTGGCAGAAGCACTGGCCCACACCTGCATTTAGGAGTTTACAAAAGAGGTAAACCAGTAAACCCAGCAAAATATATTAACCATAGAGTAAAGCTAAGAGATGGCATTAAAGTTAAAAAAAGCATTAAAATTGTACATAATCTAAAAAAAGAGCTACCAAATAGAGTAAAATTAGTATATAATTCTCTTAAAAAAGTAAATAGCAATTACTTTAAATGGAAGAGCCTAAATTCGACAATAAAAATTGTTATAAAAAAGAGAGAATCAAAACATGCAAGAATTCAACTACCAAATGCAAAAGGAGATGCTTGATTTATTAATCAAAAATCCCAAAGAGTTTGAACATCGCCACTCTAGCGATATTGCAAAAGTTTTAAAAGAGATATACCATAACGAAGGTAGAGATAACTTTATTAACTACCTTCGCCCAATACCCGAAGAGTACCTAGGAGAGGTACTTCTTGAGCTTCCAGAATACTTAAAAGACGAAGCCCTAGAAGAACTTTCTGTTAAAAAGCTAGTAGAGATTGTGGATGAGCTAGATAGCGACGATGCTGCAGACTTAATACAAGATATCGCCGAGCTAGATAGCCAAAAAGAGCAAGATATTTTATCTAATCTAGACGACGAAGATGCCGAAGATATTAAGCGCCTTCAGAAATTCGACGAAGACGAAGCGGGCTCTATTATGCAAACAGAGCTATTTAGTGCAAAACTCGACGAAAAAATTGGCAACTCTATAGAGGAGCTAAAAAAGCTAAAACTTGATGGCTTAGATAATATCTATATGGTCTTTTTAGTAGATGAGTTTGACTTTCTAATTGGCTACATTCCACTAGAAGATGTAATTACATTCGACTTTAGCAAAACTTACAGAGAGTACCTAAAAGAGCAGTATAAAAGGGTTCGCTCGCTTAAAGCTACCGACTCTATAGATGATGTTATTAAAAACTTCGAAGATTACGATTTAGTAGTGCTACCAATTACCGATAGTGATGGCAAACTAATAGGTAGAGTTACATCAGACGACATCTACGACATTATAGAAGAGCGTGCAACCGAGCAAATCTATAAAATGGCCGGAGTAGACGAAGAGAGTGAAGACGAAAGAGATGTATCTATAATTACTAAAAAAAGAGCTACTTGGCTTGGCGTTAACTTGCTAACTGCAATAGCTGCCTCTTTTGTTATTGGGCTCTTTGATCAAACAATACAAGCGTATGTTGCACTTGCGGTTCTTATGCCAATTGTTGCCTCTATGGGTGGAAATGCAGGTACACAAACACTAACTGTAATGGTAAGACAACTAGCCTTGCAAGAGATAAACTGGAGCGAAGCAAAACAGGCAATCTCAAGAGAGGTGCTTGTATCGCTATTTAATGGCTTAATATTTGCAATAGTTATGGGCTTTATAGCCTATCTCTGGTTTAGCGACTATAAACTTGGCATTGTAATTGGAGCAGCCATGGTAATAAACCTACTCTTTGCTGGACTTTTTGGTGCAATTATACCGCTAAGCTTAAAAAAAGTTGGTATCGACCCAGCAGTTGCAAGTAGCGTACTACTAACAACAGTTACCGATATTGTTGGCTTTTTTGCCTTTTTAGGATTAGCAAAAATTATACTGCTTTAGGAGAACATATGGAATTTATAGTAGAAGATTTTAAACTACAACCACTGCAAAATGGCGAGTACATAAAGCCAGCATTTGCAACTTTTAAACTAAATAATCAACCAAGAAACTGGGAAGTTGTAGATACTAAAGATAGCGTTGCAATTTTACTATACAACAAAGACAACGACAGCTTTGTATGCGTAAGACAATTTCGCCCCGCGGTATATGCTAGCGATAAAGATAGCAGTGGTGTAACCGTAGAGCTATGTGCAGGATTGGTAGATAAAAACCTAACTCTAGAGCAGATTGCAAGCGAAGAGATTATAGAAGAGACAGGCTATAGCGTAGATGCCTCTTTACTTACTAAAATAACCTCTTTTTATACAGCTGTTGGCTCATCTGGCGCAAAGCAACACCTATATTTTGCAGAAGTTTCAAACGAGTGCAAAGTAAGTAGCGGTGGCGGTGTAGAGGGCGAAGAGATGATAGATGTAGTAGAGATTTGCCTAAAAGATGCAAAAGAGTTTATGTACAACGAAGATATAGCAAAAACACCTGGGCTACTATTTGCCTTTGAGTGGTTTATTAACAAGCACTCATAAGGAGCTCTAATGCGAAAATCTACCGCTACTAACCTAATTGCATTAATGTTAGTAATAGGCTCTTTTTACGCCCCAAGTGCTTATAAAAACTACCTATATTATGGTGGGCTATTTGCTCTATCAGGCGCAATTACAAACCAAATTGCAATATATATGCTCTTTAACAAAGTGCCACTTCTTTATGGTTCTGGTGTAATAGAGCTAAATTTCGAAAAGTTCAAAAGTGCCATAAAAAATATGATAATGGAGCAATTTTTTACAAAAGAGCGCCTTAATCAGTTTTTACAAGAAGAAGAGAACAAAATTAATTTAGCTCCAGTAATCGAAGAGACAGACTTTAACATAGCCTTTGATGCCCTAAAAGAGAGTGTTATGGAGTCTAAATTTGGGCAACTAATAAATATGTTTGGTGGCGAAGACTCTTTAGAGATGCTAAGAGAAAAATTTACTAGCAAACTAAAGAGCTCTATCTTATCTATAGTTTCAAGCGATACCTTTAAAAAGCAAATAGACCACCACCTAAAAAGCTCATCTTTAAGCGAAGATCTAATAAATAAGATAGACTCTATAGTAGATAGCAGACTAAAAGAGCTAGGCCCAAAAAGTGTAAAAGAGCTACTAGATAAGCTAATAAGAGAGCATCTAGAGTGGCTTGTAGTCTGGGGTGGACTATTTGGTGGATTAATTGGTTTAGCCTCTACGGTTATAAATAGCTCCATTAATTAGGGGCTGTATTAAGTTTCAATATGTAATATTTTTAAATATATTTTAATAATAGTAGTAATATTTTAAAAAACATATCCAAAGGAACTAATATGAAATTTTTAAAACCAGCTATAGTTGTAGCACTTACTCTATTTTTAGGAGCATGTGCAAGAGATAACGCTGTAGCTATAAACCTATACGACCCAGCTACACAAGATTACGAAGTTGCTTCTGGTGTCAGTGTAGAGATTACACAAGATATGATAGACAACTACAAAAAAAGAGCTAAATAGCAGCAATAATCTGCTATTTAGATAATTTATCTCTATAGAGGTACTACTCTAATATTTTCGTCTAACTTTTGCTTTAAGATACCTTCGATTGCAAAAAGCGTTCCAGTGCTTGCACTTGCACATCCATTACAAGCACCTAAGTATCTAATATAGATATCTGTATTTTCACCATTATCTTTAATATCTAAAATCTCCATATCACCACCATCCATAACTAGCATATGGCGAATATGTCTATCTATTACAATCTCTATTGCAGCTCTTTTCTCTTCTGTATCCATCTGCTTAAATGGCTTATCTGTACTCTCTAGCTGATCTCTTTTTGCAGCATCTATCTCGTCTAGTGTCTCTTTTAATATATCGCTTAAATATAATTTAGATACCCTCTCGCCAGCTCCTGGGTATTGACAACTACTATCATACGCACCAGCTCTTGTATAGTCTATTAGCTCTTCTAGATTTTTAATCTCGAATCTGTGTATGCTCTCTTTAATAAATCTTCTGCTTGCACCACTAAAGCTATCTACTACCTCATCTTCCTCTAGCTCGCCTATGTAGCTTTTTGCTCCAAGGTACAAAGCATCTATCATAACATTTGTTAAAAACTTTAAGCTCTTAGGAAGTGCCGCTGCGTTTGGGTTTTCTCTTAAAAAGTACTCTAACCCCTTCTCTTTTAAATTTAAAACTTCGCTAGGGGTTTTGTTTTTACAAATTAAGCCAGCAATCGAAGCAACTGCCAAAAGCTCTGCCTCTCCAAATGCTCTTATTTTACAATCAACTATTCTATCCTCTTGGCTTATTGCCCAAAATAGCTCTAGCTTTAATCCACCCTTGCAAGAGCCATAACTAAATGTAAATAGTTTTGCCCCAAGCTCTTTTGCCTCTGCTTCGCTAATTTCACCCAAATTTTGGGGTCTTGATACCAAAGAATCTATCTTAAAATTATCTCTAACTTGTGGCAATATGCTACTTTTACTCATTGCTATCCCCCTTACAGCTACTAAAACTTCTAATCTCTTCTATGGCCTCTTTTATTGCCTCTAGAGTGCTATCTAGCTCCTCTTTTGTTGTATTGCTACCCAAACTAAAGCCAATAGTACAGTGCTTTAGAGAGCTAGATAAATTAGCAATATCTACAATGCTAACTCTTTGAAAGTTCATACTACTAAATGCCGCAAACGAATACGCAGCTATATCTTTACTTGCTAATCTATCAAGCAGTGCACTTGCATGCACACCCTCAAATGCAACAATACAAACAGTTGGAACCCTTAGTGCCCATGGAGCTAAAGAGTATGCCCCATCTATTTTTAATATCTCTTGCTCAAACTCGTCTCTAAGCTCTCTAATATCTTCTATATCAAAATCTAGAGCATCTACTGCAATCTCTGCTGCCTTTGCAAAGCCAATTACTTTTGCTATATCTTTTGGCATTGCTCTTAATCCACCCTGCTCGTTTTGCGAACCAAAAACAGTTGGCATAAGCTCTGGCGCACTTGCACTTACATAAAGTGCTGCAACATCTTTTGGCCCCTCTATTGTATCTGAGCAAAAACTTAAAAACGAAACCTTGTCTCTTTGCACATCAACACCAACTCTACCAAAACCATCTTTAGCATTAACATACAAAGGTGCATCTACAATTTCACATATAGATACTATCTCTTCTATTGGCTGTATTACACCACTCTCGTCATCTACAAGTGGTATAGATACAAGTGCCGTTTTATTATTTACATACTCTTTTAATAATTCTATATCTACAGTTCCATCTACCGTTACAGGAATTCTATGAACCCTACACCCTTGCGACTCTAAAAATCTTGCTGCTCTTATCTCGTCTATCGATGCTCTTTGCGAAATTACTACACTATTTTTTCTACCCGTTATAATGTACTTTAAATACATAGATAAAAATAGTTGCGATGTAGCCTCATTTACGCCAGAAGTTAACAAAATAGTATCTTCATCTTTTGCATTTATACTTCTATATATCTTATCTATCGCCTCTTTATACGCCTTTAGAGCCTTTTGATTCTCTTTAGTTGTTATGTTTAAATCTATCGCCATATTTACAAATGGCTCCATTGCCTCTATTACACTTTTTGATGTTGGTGTTACTATATTACTATTTAATAAAATAGCCATAATGCCCCTTTAAGAGTAAATTTATCGGATTTGAGATTACTATTAATTAGCTTTATATTCACTTAATTCAAAAAAACTGATAAGTTTTAGAAAAGTATAATATTTTTCTGATATGATTACAAAAAGTATATAAGGTATATTATGAAAATTTCAATAAGACAAATAGAGATATTTTTAAAAGTTGTAAATTTACAAAATTTAACTAAAGTTGCTAACGACTTAAGCCTAAGCCAGTCTGCTGTTTCTATGTCTATTAAAGAACTAGAGACAACTCTTAGTAGAAAATTATTCGATAGAATCAATAAAAAGCTAATACTAAACGAAGTGGGTCGAAGCTTTCATGACGCAGTACTACCAATATATAAAAAGCTAGACGACATAGAGAACGAATTTAAAAATAGCGAAGACAAAGGTAGCGTAAGAGTTGGTGCAAGTACTACAATTATAGACTATCTAATGCCATCAATCGTGTGCGATTACATGAACAGATACCCAAATGTTAAAATAGACCTAAAAGAGGGAAACACAAAATATATTGTAGACCTAGTAAAAGAGGGTAAAATAGATATGGGATTTATAGAGGGTAGTGTAGAAGATGCCGATATCGTTAAAGAGACTATAGGTCAAGATGAACTAGTAATTGTAAGTGCAATAGAGGAGCTTAAAGATAAGCTACTAACCTTAGACGATATATCAAAATACAGATGGGTTCTAAGGGAAGAAGGTAGTGGAACAAGAGCTGTTTTCTTAAACTATATACAACCATTTAACACTAAATTAAATATATTCTTATCTTTAGGACATACAGAGTCTATAAAGAGCCTGCTATTAAGCAAAAATCCTATTAGCTGTCTATCTATTTTAGCTGTTCACAGCGAGATTAAAAATGGCTCTATTTATAAGCTAAATGTAAAAGATTTTCACTGCACAAGAGACTTTTACGCAATTTACCACAAAGACAAATATAAAAGCGAACTATTTAATAAGCTATATGATTTCTCTAAAGAGATGATACAAAATGCAATGGCTAAAAAAGGGTGTATTACATGCTCTTAGGAGCCACTCCACCCGTGCATCTTTTTAGCAGAAACTACTAAAAAATTATCTATATCTATTAAATTAATTGCAACATAATTTCTATCTATTAACTCACTCTCTAACGCATAGGCTAGCTCTTTTTGCTCTTTTTGTAAAAATATAAAAATTGGTGCTCCATTTTTTAGGGCATAGTAAACTTTTTGCAAAAATTCATCTCTATTTTGGGGCAAAGCGGTTACAAACAAATAATCATAAAACTTACTTGGGTGATTATATTTAGCTCTTTTGGGGTTAATAAGCTGCACAGCCATATTTCCACTAGCATAATCTTCTAGGCTCTCTTTTTCTCTAGCTTCATATGTTAATACCCTATACTCTTGCGCATCTTGGCAAAACTCTTTTAGCTCTTTTATTAAAGTTGCATCTTTAGTAAAGTGCATAACCATAAAACTTGGCGACTTTGGCAAAGACTCTAGTAGTTTTTCTATATCACTTGCCATCAAACTCTCCTAAATTATCTAGTAACTCTTTGTGTATTTTGCCATTACTTGCTACTAATATCTGATTTTGCATACTATACTTTTGCCCATCAATACCACTTACCTTACCACCTGCTTCTTGCACTATTAATATACCAGCAGCCACATCCCAAGGTTGTAAATTTACCTCGTAAAAGCCAGCAACCTTGCCGTGCGCTAAGTAGCACAAATCTATAGCAGCAGCGCCTAATCGCCTAATGTCTCTAATTTTTGGCAGCAGCTGCTTAAAGCTATCTACCACCCACCAGTACTCTTTACCCATTAAGTGTTTAACATACGGAAGCCCAGTTGCTAATATAGACTCTTGCAGACTCTCTACACTAGATACAAAAATCTGCTCACCATTTAAGTATGCGCCCTCGCCTCTTCTTGCGCTATATAGCTCTTTTAAAATTGGATTATACACAATAGCCTCTTGAGCAACTTCGTTATCGTATATACCTATGCTAATGCCTAGATGCGCAATCTTATGCACAAAATTTGTAGTACCATCTATTGGGTCTATAAATATAGCCCTCTTTGGCAAAGTAGAGCCACTAAAGCTCTCTTCTCCTACAATTTCGTACTCGCTATATAGTGGTGCTATTTTAGATATTAAAAAATCTTCTACCTCTTTGTCGTACTTTGTTATAAGCTCAGATGCAGACTTTTTATCAAACTCTATAGCCCTAGCGTAGCCATCTTCTATAATCTTACCAGCTTCTAATACTATCTCTTTTAATCTATTAAATCTTTCCATAAGCAGATTATACACAAATACTCTATAATTTAATGTATAATAGCACTATGAGAAAAATTTTAAATATAACAATAGCAATCATTTCATTTATACTTTTAACCTACTACGCAAACGAGTCGTACACAAGTGCAAAAGCGCTAGAGAGCACAAACAAAAGCTACTACCAAGCCCAAACAGATATAAAAGAGCTAATAACAAGAAAATTTAGCTCTATACTCTCTACCCTCTCGCTTGGAACAATAGAGAATAAAGACTCAAAAGCAAACGAGCTAAACAAGCTAAAGGCTAAAAAAATTATACAAAAAGAGCATACAAATAGCGCAATATCTAAACTAGCAATAGCAGCAACCGTAGCAGTGCTGCTATATTTTGTTTTAGATTTAACAACATACTCTATACTAATAGGGCTATCGTCTCTAGTTACATTAATTTACGGGGTCATAACGCCAATTTTAATGATTGTTATTCATAAATATGTAGACTATCTTGGCGATATTATACTCTCTTTCGAGTCAAAAACAATTGCAGGTACAATAGAGCACCTATATAACAGCCAAAACTACCCAGTTGCTATTACAATTTTACTATTTTCTATAATTACACCACTCTTAAAAACTATTACAATGTTAAGTGTTGTAGCCTTTAGAGAGTTTCATATTGCAAATAAGCTGCTAAAAATATTTAAGCACTTAGGTAAATGGTCTATGCTAGATGTATTTGTAGTCTCTTTATTGCTAGTATATTTAAGTATGGGCAGCAGCCAAAATAGCTATAGCGAAATAGAAAACGGAATCTATATATTCTTAATTTATGTTATTTTATCGATTATTACATCTTTATCGATAGAGAAGTTATTAAAGTTAAACCCAAATTATAGCTAATTTGGGAAAATTATATATCTATATTATTATATTAAATTAGAAATTCTACTCTCTTGGTTTTGTTTAATTTGTGTAAAGCTACTTAGTTGATTCTCAAAGTGCTCTTTTAAAGTTTCGGCTAAAAGTTCTACATTTTCGCTAACTGCATCTGCAACTAACATATAATCTGCATTCATACTATTGGTACTACCATTGATATTAGCAAACTCTA
This sequence comes from uncultured Nitratifractor sp., assembly GCA_964517485.1. Lineage (GTDB taxonomy): Bacteria > Campylobacterota > Campylobacteria > Campylobacterales > Sulfurovaceae > JAADEQ01. Next base: position 11,797 of record CAZFCZ010000017.1, read on the forward strand.
CTCTGCTCTCAAACATGTTAGCTAAAAAAGAGTTTAACTCTTGCTGGTTCATTGCAAATCCTTAAATTTAATTAATGCTACAATTTTTGTAACATTCGAATTATAACATATTAAAAATTAATAATCAACACATATTTAACACTTTTTAATTATTTTGTTTGATTTCTATTGATACAACAAGTATATTTTATATTCATTATATGGTAAAATATAGATTTTTTGGAGCTTTTTTACACATTAAAAACTTTTTTAAGTTTTTTTATGTAATTTTAGTGTGAACTACTTGTTCACACTCTTTTTCTCTCTTGCTAGCTTTCTTCTTTGTGTAGCATCTAAGAATTTTTTTCTAATTCTAATATTCTCTGGTGTAATCTCTATTAGTTCATCATCTTCTATCCACTCCATTGCAGCCTCTAGCGACATAACCTTTGGAGGAGTAAGCTTAACAGCATCATCAGCACCTGCACTTCTCATGTTAGTAAGTTGTTTACCCTTAAGTGGGTTAACTTCTAAATCACCAGGTCTTGCACTCTCACCAATTACCATACCATTATATACTTTATCTTGTGGCTTAATAAACAAAATACCTCTAGCTTGTAAGTTACCAAGCGAGAATGCAATTGCCTCTCCATTATCCATAGATACAAGTGCACCCTGAGTTCTACTCTCAACACTACCACTATAAGGGCGATACTCAATAAACGAGTGGTTCATAATTCCCTCTCCCTTAGTATCTGTTAAGAATTCACTTCTAAAACCAATTAATCCACGAGCTGGTATCTCAAACTCTAATCTTACAGTACCATCTGGCATAGGGGTTAAAGATGTCATCTCTGCTTTTCTTTTACCAAGTTTTTCTATTGCAACGCCCTGAAACTCCTCTGGTACATCTATTACTAAATGCTCAAATGGCTCCATTTTAACACCATTTTCTTCTTTAACAACAACCTCTGGACGAGCAAGTAAAAATTCGAAACCTTCTCTTCTCATATTCTCTGCTAAGATACCAATTTGTAGCTCACCACGACCGCTAACCTTAAAACTAGCATCTCCAAGAGGCTCCATACGCATAGCGATGTTTGTCTCCATCTCTTTCTCTAAACGCTCTTTAATTTTATTAGATGTAACATGTTTACCCTCTGTTCCAGCTAGTGGGCCATCATTTACAGACATAATAACAGAAAGAGTTGGCTCTTCTATATGCATTGGGTCAAGTGGCACTGGATTAGCTTTATCACAAACAGAATCTCCAACATCAATATCGTTAAATCCTGCAATTGCTACAATATCTCCAGCTTCTGCTTCGTCTATCTCTACTCTATCAAGCCCAATAAAACCAATTAGCTTACTAACTCTAGATACACTCTTAGAACCATCTGCTTTAACCAATACATACTCGTCGCCCTTTTTAACTTTTCCGTTAAAAATTCTAGTAATACCAATACGACCAACAAAGTTGTCGCTATCTAGTGTAAATACTTGCGCCTGAGTTGCATCGTCGCTAGAGCCTTGTGGATAAGGTACTTTATCTAAAATCGCTTCAAATAGTGGAGTCATATCTTTATTTTCGTCATCTATATCCCACTTTGCATAACCATCTCTAGCCGCTGCATAAAGCACTGGGAACTCAAGCTGCTCTTCGTTAGCATCTAATGCTACAAGTAGGTCAAATACCTCATCCATTACTCTATCTGGCTCTGCACCATCTTTATCTATCTTGTTAATTACAACAATTGGTATAAGCCCAAATCCAATAGCCTTCTTAAGTACAAACTTAGTTTGTGGCATAACACCCTCTTGTGCATCTACAAGTAGTAAAACGCTATCTACCATCTTTAAAACACGCTCAACCTCACCACCAAAATCGGCGTGGCCTGGAGTGTCGATAATATTAATCTTATGATCACCATATCTAATTGCTGTGTTTTTAGAAAGAATAGTAATTCCTCTCTCTTTTTCAATATCATTACTATCCATAACTCTATCAGAAACCTCTTGATGAGCTTCAAATGTACCGCTTTGTTGTAACAACTGGTCAACTAGTGTAGTCTTACCGTGGTCAACGTGTGCAATAACGGCAATATTCTTAATTTTTTGCATAAAAATCCCTATATATAACTTTATGCGAATATTACCCAAAGTTAGGTTAAAACCTAAAGTATTTACAGCCCATATATATCTTTATAGCTCTTAAGTGCATATCTATCTGTCATCGAAGCTATATAATCGGCAATAACTCTATGCTTAGAGCGAATCTCCATAAGCGCTTTTATCTCTTTAGGTAGCAAATTCTCCTCTTGCATATATGCACCATATAGAGCCTTTATGCACTCTTTTCCAGCAAACATATTTTTTACAATCTTACTATGCTTATATAAAACCTTAAATAGGTGTTTCATTAACTCTTTGTGCTCTCTTGCAATCTCTTTAGAGTACCCAATATTAAGCTGTACATCGCTTTTGTATTTAGAACACTGCACACTTTTGCTGCTATTTTCTTTTATAAATGCCCTAGATGTGTCTATAAAATCCTCTACCAAAATTCTAATAATCGAAGCAACTAAACGGTGTCTAAACAACTGTTCATCTGGTTTAATGCCCTCTTTTTGCACATAACTAGTAGCTCTTTTTATTAAATCTTGCTCTTTTAAGTCGCTATAGCTAATTAAATTATACTTTATACCATCGTCAATATCTGCACTTGTATATGCAATAGAGTCGGCAAAATCTACAACTATCGCCTCAAAAGATGGGTGGTAATCTAGTGCAAAGTTATCTTCTATCTCTTTTGGTAAAAAGCTCTTTTTGTATGGCAAAGAGTGCTTTAAAACACCCTCTAGTGTTGCATATGTTAAGTTTAAACCATCGAAATTTTTATATCTTTTTTCTAATTTTGTTAAAACCCTAAAAGATTGAAAATTGTGCTCAAATCCACTCTTAAAGCCATCTGCCTTTAGCAATCTATCTAGCTCGTCTCCGCCAACATGCCCAAATGGTGTATGCCCCAAGTCGTGGCTAAGCGCAATTGCCTCGGCAAGTGTTTCGTTAAGATTAAGCTCTCTACAGAGCGTTCTAGCAATTTGAGCAACCTCTAGCGAGTGCGTTAATCTGGTTCGAAAATAATCACCCTCGTGGTTAATAAAAACTTGTGTTTTATACTCAAGGCGCCTAAAGGAGCTACAGTGAATTACTCTATCTCTATCTCTACTAAAGCCATCTCTAAAATCATCAATCGCACTATGAAATCGCTTAAATGCTAACATTTTTAACCTTTTTTTCAATTTTTATACTAAAAAATATAATAATTTGCTATAATCTTAAAATGATTATACTATAATTAGTAACTAAAGGAGCTTTTTATGCAAGTTAAACTTATGCACCACACACCACTAGATGTATGTGCACACGCAATTAGAACATGTTGGCAAAGTTTTGATAAAAGTGACGAAGGCGGCGAAAAAGATAGAGCCCTAATAGATAGAGTAGGCAACAAATTTAAACACGCTTCTACGCTAGAGCACTTAAATTATAACTTCTTTATATCAGGCATCAGCAGAGCCCTGCTACAAGAGCTAGCACGCCACAGAGTAGCAAGTTTAAGTGTAAAATCTACAAGATACACACTAAAAGAGCTAAAAAGTATAGAGCCATTTGCTACAGACGACTTTGAGGGCGCATCTAAATTTATAGTATTAACAAACGATGCAAGAGTAGATAGCGCGTCAATTAAAGCACTTAATAATCTGCAATCTCTATTAAAAGAGGGAATTAGCAACGACATCGCTAAGTACGCCCTTCCAGAGAGTTACAAATCAGAGTTAACATGGAGTATTAACGCTCGTTCACTACAAAATTTCTTAACTCTTCGTAGCTCTAAAAGTGCACTTTGGGAGATAAGAGACTTAGCAAACAAAGTATTCAACGCACTTCCTAGCGAGCACAAGTATCTATTTCAAGATTGTATATCTAATATAGGCGAGTAGTAATGAGAAAAATATTTTTAATACTAATAGCTGCATTTTCATTTTCGTATGCAAATGTAAGCGGCAATATAATAAATAGTATATCAACACCTTATAGTAATTTAATATCAAACATATACGCTCTAAATGGCAACAAATATCTATGGATAAACAACCCAACAAGACTACAAAAAGCAGTAAATGCACTAAGTAATGGCTACTTTAACTACAAAAACAAGCCACTAAATAGAGCCAAAATTACACAGCTACTATACGCACTAGATGCTGGCTCGCTAGATGAATACAACAAAGCAAAGCTAGATATCTTAGTAACCGATGCATACATAAAACTACTAAAATTTATTAGAGTTGGCGATGTTAACTGGAGCCTAGTTAAACAAAAAATGAACTCCCTAAGAGACTCGCACGACATTAGAGCAACTTGGGAGATGGGGCTAAAGGGTATGCCTTCTGCAAAAACTATATTAAGCTACATTCAAAGCGGCAGAATTAACTCACTTCTTGCAGGAAGTATTGGGCTAAAAGATAGATATAAATCGTTTATAGATATACTACAATACTACCGCAAAATTCCAGAATTTAAAAAAGTTCCATTTGGTAAAATAATAAAATATGGCTCTAGAGATAAGCGCATCTACCAAATAAAACGCCGCCTAAAGATTTTAGGTGATTTTCCTAGAAATGCCTCGATCACTAGAAAATTCGACAAAAACTTAGCATACGCAATTACAAAGTTTAGAAAGCGCTTTAACCTAAGAGCTGGCAACTATATAGATAATAAACTAATTGGCTACATTAACTTACCAAAATCTTACTATATTAGTAAAATTATCGTTAACCTAGATAAGACAAAACTGTACCCATCTAGATTTGAAAACCTATATGTAGAGGTTAATGTACCAGAGTTTAGAATGCGCCTTTACAAAAACGGAACAGAGCACTTCTCAAGCGATGCAATCGTAGGCAGACTAGATAGACCAACGCCAATATTTAACGATAAGCTAGAGTATGTAGTAGTTAACCCAACTTGGACAATACCAGAAAACCTAGTAAAAAGAGACCTTATACCAGCTCTTAAAAACGACCCAACTGTTCTAGAGACCGCACATATAAAGGCGTACCAAGGTGGCAAAGAGGTTACACCAAATCTAGAAAAGCTATTTACATACGAGCACTCTAAGCGCTCACTACCTTACCAGTTTGTTCAAAAACCAGGCGAAGACAATGCACTAGGGCAAGTTAAGTTTATGTTCCCAAACAAGTATGCCGTGTATCTACACGACACACCACACAAGGGGTTATTTAACCACAGATACAGATACAACAGCTCAGGCTGTATGCGTATTAACGACCCAAAAGGTTTTTACAACACTCTTAGCCCTTACCTAAAAGTAAACAGAGATATAGATAGCGCAATTGCATCTAATAAAACTATAAGAGTAAACCTAAAGCGCAAAATTCCTGTGCATATTGTTTACTTTACGCTAGAGTTCGAAAATGGCTCGCCAAAGTTCCTTTACGACGCATATATGTACGACAAAATTATCGAAGAGTCAACAGCAGGAAATGTAAAAAACTACTTCGAAGTTCCAGCAGTTAGACTACAAGAAGTAAGGAGATAACTAAATGACAGCTACACTATACATACTACTATATGCAGTTATTATAATAGGTATAGTTGCGCTAATTTTAAAAAAATCTATTGTCTATATTCCTGCCGAAGAGGAGTGGATAATAGAGCGATACAACAAGTATCACCGAACTGCAAAGCCACCATTTGCATTTGTACTATTTGACCCAATATTCGACAGAATAAGAAAAAAAATATTTATGCGTGGAGATCAAGTACAAATTAAAAATATGCAAATTTATACAAACGACAAAGTTCTAGTTGGTGCAAGTGCAAATATTTTCTTTAAAGTAGAAAACTCATACGATGCAACTTATAATACACCTAACTACAAAGGTGGAATCGAAAGACAAGCAAAAGCACACATACGATACAAAATAGGAACAATGGTTCTAGAAGACACAATCTTAGGTAGAAAAGATATAAAAAAATATACTCACGAACATCTAATATCAGATTTAAAGGATAATGCTTGGGGTGTAAAACTACTTGCTGTAGAAATTAGCGATATAGATGTACCCAAAGAGATACAACGCGCTCTAGAGAATAGAGCAATCGCTATTAGACAAAAAAATGCCGACATGATCAAAGCGCAATCAGCATACGAAGTAGCAAAAAAACATGCCGAAACACATAAAATTAAACTCGAAGAGAAGGTACATACCCTAGAAGAGTTAGCAAAAGTAAACCAATCAGGAGATGCAAATATGCCAGTTAATTTCTTATTAGGAGAAAAATATCTAGAGGCACTACAAAGCCTATCTTCTTCAGATAGTTCTAAATTTGTAGTCTACCCTTCAGATTTACAAAAATCTCTAAAAGGATTATTTACAATGAACGCAATTAAGGAGGATAACGATGATTAACACTATTAATCTTAGTTTAAACAAAAAGTCAATAAAATACAAGAAAAGAGGGATAAAATGTCACTAATTAAAAATGTACCAACATTTCTATGGCTATTAGTAGCCTATGTTTTTTCAAGATATGCAGTTGTAGATTTAGATATGCCATCACTAGATATGAACCATATTATATGGGCAAGAGATGAGCTATTCTTTTTAACTACTAAAGATATTTTCTTAATTATAGGTGTAGTATTTCTATATATCGAAATATACAAAGCAGCAACAGGCGGCGAAGAGGCCGTACCAGAGACAATAATTAGCTTTATGGTAGCTGTTGGTTACCTAACTATATTCTTAATCTGGGACAAAGCACATAACGCAGCATTCTTTATAATTATGCTAATGTCATTCTTAGATGCAATCGGTGGTTTTGTAATATCAAACTACGCTGCAAGAAAAGATATATCAGTAGGCTAAGAATTATCTTCTTAAGCCCCTTGCAATATCTATATAATCTTTATTTGTGTGGTCTATATAGCCCCATCTTAGTAAAAAATCTATAATAACCAACTCGCAGTTTGGCTTAAAAGCCCATTGATTTTTTACAATATTTGCAACCTCTTTTATTGGCATAAGTTCAAACTTTTCTACTTCGCCATCTGTGCATTGGGGCACAAAGCTTTTGGGCAGTTCTAAGTCGTAGCAAAAAATAATATCCTCTTTGCCTCCTAGCTCATACTCATGCCAATACGAAACTATTCCAACCGCTTTTGCGCGCCTTGCTAACTCTTTGCTAATGCCAGCTTCTTCATAGCACTCTTTAGCTAAATTTTCATATAAGTCTATGCCATAAGGTAACCCACCACCAACTAAATGATCTAACATTCCATTACAATAGCCTTTATCTTTTGCTCTTGTGCCAATCCACATATATAAACCGTCACTTTTTCTTACAATGCCATTTAAATGTTGCGCATAGCTTAGTACTCCTAAAAATGTAGAGATAGACCTATCTAGTAGAGCATAAGGCTTGGCATTTAAGCTAGTTGATAAGGCATATTTTTCTCTCTTTAGCTTTGGCAAAATATTTTGCTCTAAGAGCAAATTTGCCAACATATCAAGCGCATAACTTCGGCTATTAAAATCGCTAAAACACTCCTTAAACTCCAATACACCTTTTTTATAATTAAAAGCACTTTTTATGCAAAGAGGCAGATACTCTTTTTTTATCTGCCCCAATCTTTTACCATCTACAATTAACGCTATCTTATCCTCTTTGTTGTAGCTATTTAGCGCTTCTATCTTATTTAGATACGACATTTTTGCTCCTTATTATTAAAATTATACTAAATCCAAACACCAATACCAATACTCCCAATAAAACTAATACAACTCTTATAGAGTACAAATCTTGTATATATCCAACAATAAGCATTACAATAGAG
>CAZFCZ010000018.1:0-14920 GCA_964517485.1 uncultured Nitratifractor sp.
TATAAGTTAAAGTTTGGGCATCATGGCGGTAACCACCCAGTTAAGTGCAGTAGTACTAAAAAAGTAGAGATTACAGCGCAAAACCATAACTACAATGTACCAGATAATATTAAAGAGATAGCAACTGTAACACACATTAACTTATTTGATAACACTATCGAGGGGTTAGAGTACAAAAATTCAGATATTATCTCTGTACAACATCACCCAGAAGCAAGCCCTGGGCCACACGAGAGTGCATATATATTTAAAGAATTTTCAAAAAGAGTAAAGGGTTAATATGGATATAGCTATTATTTTTGGTGCATCTAGTTATGAGCACGAAATTAGTATTGTAAGTGCAATTACACTTAAGAGTGTAGTAAAGAGTCATAACTTAAAGTTTATATTTATAGATAGCAATAGAGAGTTCTATTTAATAGACAACTCAGATATGAAATCTAAATTTTTTAGCTCTAAAGAGTATCTAAAGAAGGGTAAGAAGTTAAAAATAGATAAAGAAGGTTTTTATATAGGTGGGTTATTTGGTAGCAAAAAAGTAGATTTTGATGTAGCTTTAAATCTTATTCACGGAAGAGATGGCGAAGATGGAAAAGTAGCTTCGATGTTAGAGTTTTTTAACATTAAATATATTGGGCCTAGAGTAGAAGCTAGTGCAATTAGCTACAATAAATTATACACAAAATTATTTGCAGAGTCTTTAGGTGTAAAGGTAATTGATTATAAAGTATTAAATAGTAGTGACAGTAGAGATGTTGAGTTAACTTACCCAGTTATAATTAAACCACTAAGACTTGGTAGCTCTATTGGTGTATCTATTGTAAAAAGTAAAGAGGATTTAGATTACGCTTTAGATGTAGCGTTTGAATTTGACAATCAAGTTTTAATTGAGCCATTTATTGAAGGAATTAAAGAGTACAACTTAGCAGGTAGCCTTACAAAAGATTGGCAGCTATCTATTATAGAAGAGCCAGCAAAAGAGGAGTTTTTAGACTTTGACAAGAAGTATCTAGACTTTGCAAGAGACGAAAGAGTACAAGAGGCTAATATAGACGAAGCTCTTAAAAATAAGATAAGAGAGAGTTTTAAGAGTATATATAATCCTGTATTTAATGGTGCGATAATAAGATGTGACTTTTTTGTCATTGATGATGAAGTTTATTTAAACGAGATTAATCCAATACCTGGTTCAATGGCAAACTATCTTTTTGAAGATTTTAATAATCTTTTAAGCTTAGTTGCTACAAATTTACCCACAGAGAAAAATATTAAAATAGAGTATATGTATATTAATAATATTCAAAAAGCAAAGGGTAAAGCTTAATAGTGTTACCTATTTTCTCTGCATTTTCTACAAAAGAGCCAAACATTGGCTCTAATTTTACCTATTTTAACAAAATAAGAGCTTTACTTAAAAAAATCTTAAAAAATTTTATTAAAAATATTGTCTGCTTTTTAAGTTTAATTACAGAAAAAGTTGCATATAATCTACTTGTTACTGTTACTCTGTAACAAAATTAATTATTTAGGAGGGCTATATGCAGTCTAACGCAGCTTTGGAATATAACTATTCCGTTGCCAAAATGTTCATGTGGACAGCAGTTATTTTTGGTATAGTTGGGATGTTAATAGGAGTTATAATTGCAGCTCAATTGGCGTTTCCAGATCTAAACTATTTACTAGGTGAGTATGGAACTTTTTCTAGACTTAGACCACTACACACAAATGTTGTAGTATATGGATTTACATTAAGTGGTATTTGGGCGTCTTTTTACTATTCGGCACAAAGAGTTCTTAAGGTATCTTTAAGTGAGACAAGTTTTGTAAATGGTATTGCAAAATTACATTTTTTACTTTATTTAATAGCAGCAGCAGCTTTAGTTGTTTCTTTAGGTATGGGTATTACAACTAATAAAGAGTATGCTCAAATGGAGTGGCCATTAGATATCTTAATTGTTTTAATTTGGGTTTTATGGGGTATTGCAATGTTTGGACTAATTGGTCTTAGACGCGAGAAAACACTATATATCTCTATGTGGTACTATATTGCTTGTTTCTTAGGTGTGGCAATGCTTTATCTATTTAACAATATGGAAGTACCAACTATGTTTGCTTCTGGTGGAGTTGGTGCTTGGTATCACTCTGTTAGTATGTATGCAGGTACAAACGATGCACTTGTACAATGGTGGTGGGGACATAATGCGGTTGCATTTGTGTTTACTGTTCCTATTGTTGCAATGGTTTATTACTTCTTACCAAAAGAGTCTGGTCAGGCAGTATATTCATATAAATTATCGCTTTTATCTTTCTGGGGATTGATGTTTGTATATCTTTGGGCTGGTGGTCACCACCTTGTATGGTCTACAGTTCCAGATTGGATGCAAACAATGGGATCAATCTTCTCAGTTGTATTAATTTTACCATCTTGGGGATCTGCTATTAACATGCTTCTTACAATGAAGGGTGAGTGGAATCAGTTAACTGAGAATCCATTAATTAAGTTTATGGTTCTTGCGTCTACATTCTATATGCTTTCTACACTTGAAGGTCCAATTCAGGCTGTTAAATCGGTAAATGCAATTGCACACTTTACAGATTGGATTCCTGGACACGTACATGATGGTGTTCTTGGTTGGGTTGCATTTATGGTATTTGCTGCACTTATGCACATGGCTCCAAGAGTATTTAAAAGAGAGATATACTCTAAGTCTTTACTAGAGTCACAATTTTGGATTCAAACAATAGGTGTTGTTTTATACTTTACATCTATGTGGATTGCAGGTATTACACAAGGTATGATGTGGAGAGCAGTTGATGAGTATGGTAACCTAGTTTATAGCTTTATCGATACTGTTTCGGTTCTTCAACCATACTATGCAATTAGAGCACTTGGTGGTTTACTATACCTAATTGGTGTGTTTATGTTCGCTTATAACTTCTTTAAAACTGCTACAGCAGGTAGAAGACTTGAGCAAGAGCCTAGATACAGATCACCTATGGCGTAAGGAGGTAGGATTATGTTTCATTGGTTAGAAAAAAACCCATTCTTCTTTGCAGTGGGTGTATTTATTGTTATTGCGTATGCTGGTTTAATTGAAATTTTACCAAACTTTGCAGAAGCTGCTAGACCTGTAAAGGGTCTTAAACCTTACACTGTATTAGAACTTGCAGGTAAAGAAGTTTATAAAAAAGATAACTGTATTGCTTGTCATTCACAGTTAATTAGACCATTTAAGTCTGAGACTGATAGATATGGTCAGTACTCTTTAAGTGGTGAGTATGCTTATGATAGACCATTCCTTTGGGGAAGTAAAAGAACTGGTCCAGATTTACACCGTGTAGGTAACTACAGAACATCTGATTGGCATGCAAACCATATGTGGGATCCTAAGTCTTTAGTACCAGATTCTATTATGCCTGCATATAAGCATCAGTTTACTAATGCTGCAGATGTAGCAACTGCTTATGCAGAAGCTGTAACTGTAAAAAATGTATTTGGAACACCATATGGCGACGAAATTGCAGCTGGACAAGAGGCTTTCGAGAAGCACTTAAAAGCTAAAATCTTACCAGAAGCACTTAAAGTTGCTAAAGAGATGAAAAACGATAAGTTAGTTAAAATGGTAGAAGAGGGTAAGGTACCTGAAGTTGTTGCATTAACTGCATATCTAAACAGATTAAAGTAAGGATTAGTAGTGAGCACGGTAGAGTTAGAACAGATTAGAATCTATCTTTATATTATAGGGACGGGTTTAGCAGTAGTAATATTTTACTACTACATAATCTATCTTTATCGTACTGAGAAGAAGGGTAAAAGAGATTACGAAAAGTACGGCAATTTAGCTCTTGATGACGAGTTAGATAGCAGACCCTTAGAAGAAAACATAAACGAAAAGAAGGAGTAGATAATATGAATGGTATGATAGTCAAAGCTCTAGTTATGGCAGGTGTACTAATTGTAGGTACACTTGTTGTAGTTAAGCAGATGAATATTGACTTAAGTGACCCAGTAAATATGATAACATTTATTGGTGCAGTTGCTATTGCGGTACTATCTTTTGGTGTATCTGCAAAATATATGCAACAAATGAAGAGTGACACTGCAACTGGTGAGTTAGCAGAGGATAACTGGGATGGTATTGGTGAGTATAAAAACGAACTTCCATCTGGTTGGGCTTGGTCGTATGTAGGTACACTAATTTGGGCAATTTGGTATTTTTTAATGGGTTATCCACTAAATGCGTATAGCCAAATTGGTGAGTGGAACGAAGAGACTAAAACTTATAACGCTAAATTTGAAGCTGCACATAAAAATGCAACTGCTGAAGATTTAAAAAATATGGGTGAGTCTATTTTCTTAGTACAGTGTGCACCTTGTCATGGTAATAGTGGTGATGGTCTTGATGGTAAGGCTCATGATTTAACTAAAAGAATGACAAAAGAGCAAGTATTAGAGATTATCAATAAAGGTTCACACTACTTTAAGTATCCAATGGGTGCTATGCCAGCTGGTCTTGCACAAGGTAAAGATGCAGAAGATGCTGCAGCATATGTTGCTGGCGGACTAAAGGGTGATGCACCAGCTTCTTGGGCTACATGTGCTGGTTGTCATGGACAAGATGGTAAGGGTATGAATGGTCAGGCTCCTAACTTAGCAGGCTTTGATAATACTTTAATTAATCAAGTATTAAAGCATGGTAAAGAGGGAAGCATTGGTAGAATGCCATCGTTTGCTAACAGATTTACTCCTGTACAAGATAAAGCGCTTGCAGAGTATATTAAGACACTATCTAGTGGAAAGTAAGGAGTAGATTATGGCAGAAAATACAAGAAGAGGATTATTTGGTTTAAGTGGTATTACAGGTATGCTTATTGCAACTGTATTACTATTAGGCATATTAGCATTTTTAGTAATGAGTGCAATTGCAGTTCAGCAGAAAGAGGCAAAACATTTTTATGATCCAACACCAATTACAAGTAGTTTGGATAATGTTAAAATGATTAGCACTGATAATGCTAAATTCGATCTTTCTAAACAATAAGGGGAAGAGTATGGATAAATTAATTACATTATTAATGGTTGTTTCAGCGGCTATTACACTATGGGCAGTTTTAACGCCTAATCACTTATTTATAAGTTAACTTATGAGTAGAGCAAGATTTTTAATCTTGGCTCTGCTATTTCCACTTATTTTTCTAAATGCACAATTTCTTATTAACGACCATATAGTTTCGCCAAAGGCAGCCGATTTTATTAACAAAATAGGTGTTGAACTTAAAAGTAAAACTAAAATAAATGGTTATATTATTACTACTAATGATGAGTTAAAAAGAGGTGTTAGTGTATATGAATATGTTAAAAAGTATGGAGATAGCTTACAAGAGCCATTTGTTTCGATATTTTTTGCGCCAAATTCTAAAAGAATACACTTAATTGCTAAGCCTAAAGATTTACTTAGTAATCTAGATAAGTCGGAAATTTTAGATTATGCTATTAAAGTAATTGCTAGCGAAGATAAGAATACTATTCAGTCTAAGTATGATGTTGGATTGGTTCAGGCATATTCAGAAATGGCAGATGAGATTGCAAAAAATAGAGGTGTTAAGCTAGATACTACTATACAAAATAGTGGTAACTGGGTATTAAAAATTGTTAATACATTAATTATTATAGGTTCTTTAATAGTTATTTGGGTATATTTTGTTCGTCCGATAATTATAAAAAGAAGAGGTAAATAATGAGTAAAAATAACGATAGTGGCAAGTATTGGCCATATATGATTTTAGGCTTCCTTTTTATAGGAATAACACTTGGGTTTTGGACTATTAAATCTACTATATCTTTGCCTGTACATGAGTCTAACTCTTTTATGCAGAAGTATCAAGATGCAGACAAAGGTGCAAATGAAATTGTAGAGTCGCAAGCTAGATTTGATTCTAAGTATGAGCTTGTAATTGATGGTTTAAGCAAAAGTGACTTTAAGCCAAAATATTTAAAAAGAAAAGCGCATGTGCACTATAAATTAGATAGTACAAATAGCTTAAGTATTAAAGTGAGTTCTAAGAGTGGAGCAAGTGTAGATGGTATTAGCGCTGTTGCACTATTAACTCGCCCACAAACCGAGCTAGATGATAAAAAGCTTAAATGCATAAAGATAGATGCAGGTACTTTTGAGATTAAAGATTTTAGTGTACAGAAGTTTGGAAGATACATTATAAGGCTAAAAATTAGTGATGAGAGTAACGATACTAAGTATTTAGATATTTATGGATACAGAGCTAAGAAGTAGGCATTTGCAGAGTTATTTACATATCTATCCAACCTCTAGAGCTATTAGAGCCCTAAAAGAGGAGTATGTAGATTCTAACTCACTAATGCGACAAGTTGCAACCATTGCAGAGTTTGAACAAAAGGCTCTGCTACTTGGTAACAGAAGCTTAGTAGATAGTGCCATTAGGGCAATATTGTTACGAGAGAGTGCTAACTTTAGTGAGTTTAGTAACTTAAAGAGCGATTTAAATTTATTAAAATTTTATACTAAAGCAGATGACTTTTTTAGATTTTTTGAAGAGGTAAGTGCAGAGAGTGTAACAATAGACGAGCTATATCTAGCTGACTCATATGCTGAGTTTGAGCGAGATTTACAGATACTACAAAAACTACTAAATAACTATAAATCTAAATTAGATAATTTAAATTTAATAGATAAGATTTTTATACCAAAAGAGTATAGATTAAATAGTGCATATATTAATAGTTTCGATGGTTTTGTTTTGGAGTTAGAGGGGTATTTAACTAAGTTTGAGTTAGAGTTAATAGTATCTATATCTAAAATTAAGCCATTTATTATTAGGCTAAGATCTACTAAGTACAATTTAAAGATGTTAAATAGCTTTAAAGAGCTTGGTATTAGCTTACCAATTAATTGCGAAGTAGAGTTTAATTTAAGCACAAAAGAGATTATAAAATCTACTCCTTTAGAGCTAGAGATTAATAGCGAAGTTATAGAGACAAGCGAGCGTTTAGAGCAGATTGCTATTGCGTATGCCAAGGTAGAAGAGTTTGTACAAAGTGGTATTAAGCCAGAGAGAATTGCTATTATACTACCAGATGAGAGTATGGCACCAATATTAAAGAGTTACGATAAATTAGCCAACTTAAACTTAGCTATGGGAGATGCATATAGAAACCATAGCAGTTACTTAATTTTAGAAGAGCTATATAAGGCTGTAAGTGGTGATAGCTTTGCAATAGAGTATTTAATTAGAAATAGCATAGATTATAATAAATTTAGAGAGATTTTCGAGCTTAAAATGGGGGTTACAAGTTTTTTTGAGCATCTAAAAGAGTTTGGATTACCACTATATAGTAGCGAAGACTTTGCTAAAGAGCTAGATAAGCTTGCACTAAGTGAGATTTTTTTTAAATTTAATAGAGTCTTTGCTTTTGGGGAGTTTAGCTTTAAAGAGTGGCTGTTTTTGTGGCTTAATAGGCTAAAAAAGCACTCTATAGATAATATTGGCGGTGGTAAAGTTACTGTTATGGGGCTTTTAGAGAGTCGTGGTGTTGGTTTTGATGGTGTTGTTATAATAGATTTTAATGATGGTTTTATACCTTCGGTTTCTAATAAAGATAGGTTTTTAAATAGTAGTGTAAGAGCGCACGCAAAGTTACCTACAAAAGAAGATAGAGAGAATCTACAAAAATACTACTACGCAAGGGTGCTAGAGAGGGCTAAAAAGAGTGTAGTAATTTATCAAAAAAGCGATACTACAATGCCATCTAAATTTTTGTATGAGCTAGAGCTAGATGGTGATGTAAATAGGTACAAAGTGCCTTATGAGCTAATGTATAATTTAGATACTAAGTATAATGCTAAAAGCTACGAGAGAGATTTAGAAGTAGAGTTTAATGCTAAAGATTTTACTTGGTCGGCTACTATGCTAAAGAGTTTTTTAGAGTGCAAAAGAAAGTTTTATTATAGGTATATAAAAAGCCTTAAAGAGCCAGAGAGCAGCGAGGTAAACGAGGGTAGGGAGCTACATAATATTTTATCTAAGGTTATTGTGCCAAATAGGGTTTATAACAGTGTTGACGAGCTAAAAAAAGAGTTTTTAATTAAGCTTGCTAATGTTGGCGGAGATGTTGAGTTGCTATATAAAAAGCCACTATGGGTTAAGATGCTAGAGCCAACTTTTAAGCAGACAATAGAGCACTTTAAAAGTGGCTATAGGGTGCAGAGTGTAGAGTTTGCGCTTAGTGGTATAATTGGGGGCTTAAAGTTTAGAGGTGTTGTCGATAGATTAGATAGAAAAGATAATTTAAATTTAATTATAGACTATAAGAGTGGCTCTATTAAGGCGGCGATGCATAAAGATGTAGAGAAGCTTAACGATTTTCAGATGAATATATATGCAAAACTTTTTGATAGAGCAGGTACAAATTTTGCATTTTTAGAGCTATTTAATGGTAATTTAAGCTACCTAGATGAGTTTGAAGCCAAAGAGCAGAAGTTAATGGAGCATATAGAGTATATAAGCACAATTAAGAGTTTTAGTGCAACAAGATGCGAGAATTTACAAAGTTGTAGGTACTGCCCATATATCTTAATGTGCCACAGAGGGGAGTATTTGTAGTGTTAAATTCTAAAGAGTTTTTTGCATACTCAGCAAGTGCTGGTAGTGGTAAGACATATGCGTTGGCACTGCGATATATTGCATTGCTGTTTAAGGGGGTAGAGCCATCTTCTATTTTAGCTGCTACATTTACTAAAAAGGCAGCTAACGAGATGCGCCAAAGGGTGCTTAGTGTTTTAAAAAGTTTAGATGATGACTTTTTAGCAAATTTGCAAAGAGAGTATGCAATAGAGCCTTCGTTTGTTAAGGCTAAGAGTAAAGAGGTTTTAGATAAATTTTTAAATAGCCAAAGCCATATTGTAACGCTAGATAGTTTTTTTACATCTATACTAAGAAGTAGTGCGCTCGAGATTGGCTTAGAGCCAGATTTTAAGATAAATTATAGCGCGCACGAAGAGCTAAATAGAAACTTTATTAAGAGCTTAGATAGAAGTGGCGATATAGATTCGTTAGTTAGTTTGTCGCTAAATTTAAAAAAGAGAAATAGCCAAGATATTGTAGAGCTTTATGATAAACTTTTTACAATAGATGTGCTTTTGCCAGAGTTTAGCTTTAAGGCGCACAACTTAAGAGATTTAGAAGAGAGTATTAATAGCTTAAGGGTAGAGACTTTAGAGTTAGTAACTAATTTGGGTACTAGTAAAAGTGCAATTGCAAATTTTGCACAGAGTAATATAAAAGAGTTTATAAAAAAAGGGCTTTTTGAGAAAGAGAGCCTTAGCGAGCATAGGCTTTATGCTAAGTATGTTAAAAAAGATGCCTCTTTAGATGCAAAATATTTGGAGCTAAAGGGGTTAATTGCAAGCTACCATATTGCACTAGAAGAGACAATTTTACACTATCTTTTTAAGCTATATCAAGAGTATAAAAGAGTTAGATTAGAAGAGGTAAGAGCACAAAACGAGCTTGATTTTAACGATATTTTATACTTTACATATAGGCTACTAAGTAGCGAAATTACTAAAGAGTTTTTATATTTTAAGCTAGATAGCAAGTTTTTGCATATTTTGCTAGATGAGTTTCAAGATACATCTAGTTTACAGTATTTAATTCTTAAACCACTAATAGAAGAGATTTTTGCAGGTATTGGACAGAGCGAATTTAGAAGCTTTTTTTACGTTGGCGATGTTAAGCAGTCTTTGTACCGTTTTAGAGGTGGGGTAGAGGAGCTGTTTGGATATATAGCAAATGAGTACGGCATAAAGGTAGAGAATTTAGAGAAAAACTACCGAAGTGCTAAGTTGTTGGTTAATGGAGTAAATAGCCTATTTAGTGGTAAGATAGATGGCTTTATACCAGCTATTGCGCACTCTAAAAAGGAAGGCTACTTAAAGGTAGTTACAAGCGAAGAGCCACTAATTAAAGTAAAAGATAGCATAGAAGAGCTACTAGCAAATGGGGTTAATATTAACTCTATTGCAGCGCTTGTGTTTACAAATAAAGATGGTGTTAGCTTGCAAGAGTACCTAAAAGAGCACAATATTAATTCGTTACTTAAGACATCTAGCTCGCTAAAGAGTAACCCTAAGATTGCTGCATTAGTTGGTGTTGTAGAGTATTTAGTTACTAAAGAGCAAATTTTTATAGAGCCATTTTTGCAAAAGTGTGGCATTGTTTTAAAAGAGTTTAGTATAAATTACTATCCATCTATTTTGCCGTTTGATTTATTGCAAAATATTATAAGAGAGTATGGCTACTTTGATAACGACTTAAATATATTAAAACTATTAGAGTTTGCAAGTAACTATACAACACTAGAGCAGTTTTTATATGAGTTTAATCGATCTTCTATAGAGTTAGCAACCAAGAGTGTTGCAGGTATTTCTATTATGACAATACACGGCTCTAAGGGGCTAGAGTTTGAGTATGTAGTTGTAATGGATAGGTTAGGAAAGTCTGCACCAAATAGTGGTATGTTGCTTTTTAAAGATAGGTCGCCAATTAAAATAGATAACATCTACTACAGGTATAGTAAAAAAGAGAACTTTGTATTAGATTATAAAAAGAGTCTAGAAAAAGAAAAAGAGCAGAGCCTAAAAGATAAATTAAACTTGCTATATGTTGCCCTAACAAGAGCCGAAATTGGAATGGTAATTGTTAAAAAAGAGAAAGCTTCTGAGTTTGCATTGCTAGATATAAACGACACAAGTAGGGGTAATATAATTAAGAGCAAAAGTGTTGCTTTAATGAGCAAAAAGATTTTGCCAAATCTTATAAGCCATTATGGTAAGCAAGATGTTGTAGCCCAAAGCGAAGAAGATAGCAGCCAAAGCTACAATCAAGAGGCTATTGCATTTGGAGATGCCTTGCATTATGCTTTAGAACTACTAGATTTTAATAATAAAGGCACAATTGCGCAAAGCTTAGAAGCGGTAGAGAATAGGTATGGAATTTTGCTAAATTTAGATGCACTAAAGTCTATTGAGAATAGATTAAATAGCCTATTTAATAGCTCGTTTATTAAGCTATTTAACGGTGCAAAAATCTACAAAGAGCAACCTCTTGCGTTTGGGGGCAGTTTTTATAAATTGGATTTAATGCTAGAGTATAAAGATAGTGTTGTGGTTGTAGATTATAAGAGTTCTGCTAAATTTAAGGGCAAGCATATAAAGCAAGTTAGTAACTATAAAGATGCATTAAAGAGCATATATACTAAAAGTGTAAAGGCCTATATTGCATATATTTTAGAAGATAGAGTTGAGATTGTAGAGGTTTAAATTCTTAAAGTTAATTAAACTACAAGAGGCAAGAGCCTCTAGGTAGTTGTTACTCTTGAATACAGATCTCTTTTTTAAACATATGAACTACTGTTTGGTATATTACAAGTAGTGTCATTAGTGTTGTAACACCCATCATAATATTTGCAAAATAGAAAGAGAACTGATCGTGCATTTTGTGCGAAACAATCATAGCTGCAATACTCATAGCTGCTAATGGGAATATAAATGCCCACCAAGATATAAAGTATTTTAAGCCAATAAATTGCTTAATCATAAATGCAACCATAAATGTAAAGAACACTGCTAATGCATATAAAAATTGTGCAAAAAAATCAACTTGATGCGTTAATTTAAAGTATGCAATAAATGCAACAGCTGGTGGTGCAATTAAGATAAATAGAGTTGGTATAAATTTTTGTGCTAGTTGTTTGTGGAAGATTATTCTATTTAAAATAATAGCAAGCATTATAATCCAGAAGAATGTACCAACTCCAAAGAAGTACATTAATATAGATTTACTAGCTAGTCCAACACCACCAACAGGTACTAAAACATTACCAACAATAGGTATAAACCACGCTGGGTTAGAGTGACCAATCTCTTG
Source organism: uncultured Nitratifractor sp. (assembly GCA_964517485.1). GTDB lineage: Bacteria > Campylobacterota > Campylobacteria > Campylobacterales > Sulfurovaceae > JAADEQ01. The sequence goes on from CAZFCZ010000018.1 coordinate 11,962, forward strand.
GTTGTGGTTAATCCAGAATGTAATTGTATATAGCGTCATAAAAAAGTGCATTATTGCACCTGCGTACCAAAACCAAACATGAAGTGTTGGAAACGCTTTTGTAGTAATAATCGCTAGCATTAACATAGAAATAGATATTGCACTAAAGAAGTTAATTCTAACTGGGTGCTTCCACTCGTTTGCTACAGCTTTTGGGTAGCTAATAAGCTTAATAATATATACTAAAGATACTATTGCAAATAGTCCTAATGATGTATACATTAGTGCATTTGCAACACTTTGAGGGAACCCTAAAAACTCAACAGCTTTTTGATAAGCAATTGTAAGCCCACTAATACCCATTACAATTGCAAACATCATAATTGGGTAAAATTTTAATCTATTCATCTCTACCGCGTGAGGTTGACCCTCTTTAATAGTTTCTGTCATAACTAATCCTTATAGTTTAAATTTGATTTGTTAATAAAGATGAATTTATACCATAAAAAAGATTAAATTAGAATTGTTAATTAGTTTATCTTATTGAAAAGTTATGTTTTTGTCTGTTTTATTGATTTTGAAATTTAGTGTTAGTTGCATATTGATATCTTTGATAAATATTTTGTTACTTTTAAAGCAAGGGAGGGTACCTTGCTATGTTAATATTTGTTTGGCTTAGTGTCGGTTGCGTACCAGATTATTAGTACTATTAAGCCTATAATTGGTATTAAGCCAATTAGTTGCCACCAACCACTTTTGTTTATGTCGTGTAGCCTTCTTGTTGCTACTGCAATTGATGGTACTAAAACTATTAAACTATATATTAGCGCTATATAGTTTGTTCCAATTAAGCTAATTTCTAAACCATTTAAAATTATAGAAATAACTATATTTACAAGTGTAAAATACCAAAATTCAGATCTTGTGGCACAGCCATTAAAGTTTGCGTACTCTTTTAGTGCTTTTAAGTAGTAGTTTATAATTTCGCCCATGTTTGCTCCTTTTTTTTTGTATATTACAATTGTATTAGAAAAAAAGAGCAAAAATTAGTAGCTTTAACTTAAAGTAAACTTAAATTAAAGATTGTTTAAGGTTAAGATGATACACTTTCGCCACTACTTTGAGAGAAGTAATTTATATAAGGAAAATTAGATGAAGTTTACAAAAGCTATTAAACCTAATGAGGTTAAGCGTGATTGGATCTTAATAGATGCAGAGGGTAAAACTTTTGGTCGTATTTTAACAGAAGCTGCTACTTTTTTAAGAGGTAAGCACAAGCCTTCTTTTACACCAAATGTTGATTGTGGAGATTATGTAGTTATTATTAATGCTAAAAAAGCAGCATTTAGTGGTAACAAGTTAGAGGATAAAGAGTATTTTAGACATAGTGGTTATTTTGGTAGTACAAAAAGCAACAAACTTAGCGATATGTTAGAAAATCATACAGAAAAGCTTTATAAATTAGCAGTTAGAGGAATGCTTCCTAAGACTAAACTTGGTCGTGTAATGCTAAAGAAATTAAAAGTTTACGAAGGTGCGGAGCATCCTCATACAGCACAAATAGGTAAAGGAAACTAACAATGGCAAAAGTTTATGCAACAGGTAAAAGAAAGAGCGCTATAGCTAAAGTTTGGCTAGAAGCTGGTAGTGGTGAGATGAAAATTAATGGTGTTACTTTAGATGAGTGGCTAGGTGGTAGAGAGACTTTAAAAATGAAAGTTAGACTTCCTTTAAATGCAACTAAGCAGTTAGAGTCTGTAAATATTGTAGCTACTACTTTGGGTGGTGGTATTTCTGCTCAAGCAGATGCATTAAAGCATGGTATTACTAAAGCATTAGTTGCTTATGAGCCATCATTTAGAGCAATACTAAAGCCAATGGGTCTATTAACAAGAGATTCGAGAGTTGTAGAGAGAAAGAAATACGGAAAGAAAAAAGCGAGAAGAAGCCCTCAGTTCTCAAAAAGATAATATATATTTGCAAAAGGCTCTTGCCTTTTGTATTTACTGCTTAATTTATTACTTAATTTTTAAAACTTAAAATATCTATTTATATTACCAATTTAATTAAATGCCACAGCTGTGCCACACTAACTTGATATAATCTAAAAAATTATATGGAGGCTATACATGAAGAGATTTTTATTGTCTATTTTTTTAATATTTGGTTTTATATTCGCATCTGCACCTAAGGCTATTATTGTATTTGATGCAAGTGGTAGTATGTGGGGACAAATAGGGGGTAAGGCAAAGATAGTAATTGCAAAAGATGCCCTAAAAGATGTGGTTAAAAACTGGAATAGCAATACCGAGCTTGGACTTATGGTATATGGACATAGAAAAAAAGGCGATTGCAACGATATAGAAACAGCAGTAGCAGTTGGTAGCAATACTAAGGGGGCTATTTTAAACAAGGTTGCTACAATTTCGCCAAAGGGTAAAACACCAATTTCGCGCTCTTTAAAATTGGCGGCCAAAGAGCTTAAATTTACCGAAGATAAAGCTACAATTATTTTAATTAGTGATGGTAAAGAGACTTGCGATTTAGACCCATGTGGCACAGCAAAAGAGCTAAAAAAACAGGGTATCGATTTTGTTACTCATGTAATTGGATTTAATGTAGATAAAAGTACTGACAAGCAACTAGAGTGTATTGCAAATGCAACAGGTGGCGAGTATTTTAGCGCAAAAAATGCAAAAGAGTTAAATAGTGCAATTAAGAGTGTGGTTAAAAAGGTAGAAAAGCCAAAAATTGTTAAATTAAAAAATAATTTAGTAATTACTGCACACGAAGAAGATGGTAAGCCGGTTAAGGCGTATCATAGATTGTATTTAAACGAAGAGTTTGTAAAATCTTGTTGGTCGTATATTGATAATAGCTGTAAACGAAGCTTAAAAGCTGGAGTTTATACTATTAAGAGTGAATATAATAAATTTAAAGTTATAAATAAAGTAGAGTTAAAAGAGAATAAACTAACAAA
>CAZFCZ010000019.1:0-8439 GCA_964517485.1 uncultured Nitratifractor sp.
CTTTAGAGTTTAGCTTAATCCAAATAGCAACAATAATAAATAGTGGCATTAAAAGTATTAAGCCAATACCACTTGCTAAAAAATCGAAAACTCTTTTAGTAAAATTTTTATACACTTACAACCTCTAAGACATTTTGAATAACATATTCTACCTCATCTTTAGTCATATCTGGGTAAATTGGAAGAGATAAAGAGTTACTAAATACGCTATTTGCAACTGGGTAATTACTATCTATGTAGTTAAATCTATCTTTATAGTATGGGTGCTTATGTATTGGTATAAAGTGCACACTAGACCCTACCCCTCTTTGCTTTAGCTCATCTATTACTTTATCTCTGTTGTCGATTTTTACTACATATAAATGCCATGAAGTCTCTCTATTTTCTTTAATAAATGGAGTAACTATTTTTGAATTATTTTTAAAAGCTTCGTTATATTTTTTTGCAATCTTTGCTCTTTTTTCTCTTAAAATATCTTGCTTTTTTAACTGCACAAGACCTAGAGCGGCATTTATATCGGTAGTATTATATTTATTTCCATTATCAACCACTTCGTAATACCAGCTACCCTTACTTGTATATCTATCCCAAGCATCTTTACTTATGCCATGGAGCCTATTTATCTTTATACTCTTTGCAAAGTCTGCCTTGTTTGTAGTTGCCATTCCACCCTCGCCTGTGCTAAGAGTTTTTGTAGCATAAAAACTAAAACAAGTAATATCGCTTTTTTCAAGCGCGCCTATCTTAACACCTTTGTAACTACTAGGTATTGCATGCGCTGCATCTTCTATAATAAATAACTTACCCTCTTCCTTCTTTCTTCTAGCTTCTACATTTTTTACAATTTCATAAATCTCGTCCATATCGCACGGTTGTCCTGCAAAATGTACTGGAACAATAGCTTTTGTTTTAGGTGTAATTAAAGCCTCTATTTTACTTACATCAATATTGTGAGTATTTTCTTCTATATCACAAAGAACGGGCACTGCATTAAAGTATGTTACAACCTCTGCTGTAGCAATAAATGTATTTGTAGGCACTATTACCTCATCACCCTCTTTTAGACCTATTGCCTTAAGGGCTAAATGCAGCGCTGCTGTTGCGCTATTTAGACTAACTGCTTCCTTGCAACCAATATACTCTTTAAACTTCTCTTCAAACTCTACACTCTTTGGACCCATTGTTAGCCAACCAGACTCTATAGCTTCTACAACTGCACTAATCTCTTCTTTGGTTGTATGAGTTTTATGAAACGGAATTTGCATATTTAACCTTTAAATAATTTAGTAAATTTTTTTGCCAATTTTTCGTAAGTAAAGTGCTCTAGCACATACTCTTTGCCATTTTTTCCTAAAGCATCTCTTTGCTCTTTTGGCATATTGTATAGTTTTAAAATTGACTCTTTTATTGCGCTAACATCTTGCGCATTAACTGTTATACCACACTTTGCAAGAGTTACAATATCTGACTTACCAGAGTACGAGTGCACAATTGGCTTAGCGCTATACATATAGTCAAAAATTTTATTTGCCGATATGCCATACTCGTATAGCCTCTCTTTATTCCAGCCAATATAGCAGACATCAAATAAAGATAGCATGCTTTGAACCTGCTCTTTTTTTATAGAGTCTATAAAGATAATGTTATCTAGCTTATACTTACTCTTAAATCTTTGCTTCTCTTTGCCATCGCCTACAATTACAAAAGCTATGTCGCTATTTTCTTGCAACTCTTTTGCAGCTTGTAGCAGATACTCAAGTGCGTTTGCAATGCCAATTGTTCCAGTATATCCAACAATAAATTTATCTTTTGGCACCTGCTTTGTAATTTCTTCTGGCAAAGTCATAATTTGTTGCATTTCGTCTAAATCTATACCGTTATTTATCCAAGTAAAGTCTCTATTTATATTTAAATCTTTACTTAAATGCTCATTGTAATTTTGCAAAGAAGAAACCACAAAATTTGCCTTTTTAACAGCAAACTTCTCACACCAACTCATTGCCCTAATTAGTGGGTTTTGTGGGCTAATATTGCCAAGCTCTATAATAGATAGCGGCCATATATCTTTAACCTCGTAAATAAATTTAGCATTAAACTTTTTTGCTAGCCTAAATGAGGGCAAAGCCAAAAATGGCGCCATTGGCGAAGCAATTATAATATCTGGCTTTTGCATCTTTTTAAGAGGCAATAAAAATACTTTAGCAGTAAAAACAAACCACTTTATAACTCTTTTTTTATCAGTTGACTCTTTATATTTTGGCACCTTAACCCAAACATAATTAATACCATCTATCTCTTCAAAATTGTAGCTCTTATTATCTTTTGGTAATTTTTTAAACAGATGCATATATGTTGCACTAATTATATAAACACTATAGCCCATCTTTACAAACTCTTTAGCAAAGTAGTAGTTGCGAAACTCCATACCATGGTATCTACTACCTGCATAATCGTTTATAAACCATATAGTTTTACTCATCTATTACCTTTAACTCTCTAGTGTTTGTACAAACTCTTTAATACTTTTAGAAAAAATAGCTTTTTGCTTAATAAGTTGCTGGTTATTATATATTATCTCTTTAGTATTTATATTTAATAAATCTAATTTACTACGAAAAAAAGAGCCATTTTTGCCATCTTCTATCCATTCTTTGTTTACAGGTATACTAGATACTATTGGGTAGCACCCAAATTTCATTGCCTCTAGCAAAGATACAGATGTAGAATCAGAAATTGGAATAGATATATAGTACTTTGCACTCTTATAGTAGAACTCTTGTTCATCTTTACTTAAAAAACCTACAAACTCAACTCTACTAGTTAAGTTAAGCTCTCTAACTAAACTCTCTAGCTGCTCTTTTAAATTTCCACTATTTGCAATTACTAGTTTAAATCTTTTATCAAGCGAATTAAACCACTTTATAATCTTATCTATATTGTAATTTTCGCTTAGTATTCTATTAGAGTATATTAAAAATTCATCTTTTTTTATTGCTGTATTAATCTTAAAATCATCAAGCCCAAAAGGAAATGTTAAAGTAGTAGTGTTTTTATATATCTTATCTATTTTTTTGCTCATAAAGTACGAATCAGAGGTTATATAATCTGCACTCTTTAGTGCAAACTTTGCAACAAAAAAGTTAATTTTGCCAGAAAACGGAGTAACTAAAACATCTGTTCCCCAAGTCGATTGAATTAGCTTTACATCTTTGTAGCTTCTTTTAACAAGAGAAGCAATAAAGCCATAACTAGATAGATAATGAGCATTTAAATAATGTGGTTTAATATCTTTTACTATTTTTAATAACTTAAAATATTTAAATACCAAAGCAAAATTTCCACCCTTTGCATTAACAGAGCTATTTAAGACAAAAACTTTTTCTTTATCTATATACTCTAAAACCTCTTTACTGTAGCCATTTAGGCTTACTAAATAGATATCATAATACCTAACAAGCTCTCTTAGCCACTTAATTGTATGAACCGATTTTGCATCTGAGAATAGTATATATTTTTTCATTTAAGTAACTCTAAAATAAGCTCTTCAAGTTTTAATGCTTGCGCGCATCTATGATGCTTTTTTATCTCTTGTATATTAAACTCTCTTCTCTCTTTATTTTGCCACTCTTTGTATGCTAAATGCAATATCATCTTTATATTTTCAATATCGTCATTATCGCTAACATATCCTGCATTTACTTTTTGTATAAGTTTTGCGGCTACATCTTTTGGGTTAACTAGCGCTATAACAACTCTTAAAGCACCCAAATACTCAAAGAGCTTACCAGTATATACCCCTTCTCTTTTGTTTGTAGGGTATATTAAAAGCAGAGCATCTGAGCTTTTGATTTTTGCAATAATATCTTTGTGTGCAACTGGCTGATAAATGTTAACAATACTTTTTAAGCTATCTAAAATTTCAAAATGCTTCTTTACACCAATAAAGTTCACTTTTATAGTAGCATTAGTTTTATCTAAAAAGCGATTTAAAGCTTTTAAAAAGTTTGTAGGCGTAATGTCTGCATAAAAATTGCCTGTATATGTTATTGTAAAGGTACTATTTTGCTTATAGTCGTTAGTAAGTTCAAAATCGTACCCATTTCTTATCTCTTTAAATACTACATTAGTGTTTTTGCAAAGTCTTTTAAAGTCATCTAAAATAGGTTTAGATACCGATGTAACTGCATTTGCATATTCAAATATATCTTGCTCTAACTTTTTGTATCTATTTTTAAGAGTGCTATTTATATATGGATTCAGACTCATCTCATCACGCATATCTGCAATCCATTTAATATTAGGGAACTCTCTTTTTAAACTTAAAGCCAAAATATGCGAAGCATCTGGAGCGTAAGAAGATATAATTAAACTAATATTCTCTTTTTCAATCTTTTGCTTTAATAGCTTAAAACTATCATCTATCCAGCTTTGATAACTATTTTTTGTAAATTTACTAATTAAAATATTATATAAAACTTTACTATAATGTACTAATTTATTTACTCTTTTATTAAATGCAAAAGGCTTAAAGAGTGCCCTATTTTTAACCCTTGAAACTTCTACTCCATCTAAATCGTTATCATACTTTTGCTGCTCATCTACTGTATGAACAAATATATTAAATTTACTCTTATCTAAATACTTTGCAAAAGAGTATATTCTATTACTAGCAATCGACTCAATAGGCGGATAGTAAATAGAGATTATTAAAATATTTCTCTTATTCATTAATTGCCTCTACAAGCGAGTTTAAAACTCTTTCTTTATTAAATTTATTTTTAATAAAATCTATTGCATCATAATTTATATCTATTTTACTATTTTTATAATCATCTACAACCTTTGTAAATTGCATAAGTAGATTATTAAAATCTTTAAAATAGTTAGTATAAGCAAAGTTGTAATTATAAAATGTAACTCTGCCTAAACTTAACGACTCTAAAATAGAAAAGCTTAATCCATCATGTTTAACATTCCTAATAAAAACTGTAGACTCTTGTAGCTCTTTAGTCATATCTACCCACCCTAGACAATTTATATTTTTTGGTAAGTTGTTATAACTACTAATTCCAGCAATTTTAAACTCTATATCTGGAAAATGCTTTGCAAGTTTAATAAAATCATCTATTCCATAAAACTTCTCTTTTGATCTATTTATGTAGGTTAATACACTAAAATTTTTAAACATCTGCGGCTTAGTAAAGGTATCAAATGCCATTAAAGACTCTACTTTAGATTCTATAAAAATCTCTTGTAACTCTTTTTGTATCCACTCTACTTCTACTAGATATTTGCTTTTTTTAATTAAATTTTTATCTACTCTTTTATTAGCAAAATCCTCTTTAGCTACTAATACATCGCTTCCAATAAAGTGCTGAATAATCTTTTTATTAAAAATTAGTGCTAATTTTAAAGCACCACCTCCACTTATTGATGCACTAAGAAGATAGACCCTGCTAATAAAAGGCAAATTAAGTATATATTTAATTTTATCTATAGTTTTAGCATTTGTATCATAAAATATATAGCTATTATTTTTATCAAATTCATCTAACTGTTTTGCTATCTTCTGACCAAAAAAGCTATTTCCAATAACTGCGATTTTCATTAATTTATCTTCTTTTTAAATTTTGCAGGATTACCTGCATACAAAGAGTATGGTGGCACATCTTCTAAAACTACACTTCCTGCAGCAACTACAGCAAATTCGCCTATAGTAACACCTTGCAAAATAGTCACATTAGCACCAATCCAACTAGAGTTTTTAATTACAATTTTGCCAGTTTTTCTTTTATAATATCTGCTCATTGCTCTATTACCAACATCCCAATGCGTTAAAAAAGTGGCTTTTGCTCCAATTACTACGCTATCTTCTATTACTATTTTTTCTGCTAAATCAAAAAAGACACCCTTGCCAATATATGTATTATTGCCAACTATTAAATTTTTAAAAGCAATATTTGAGCCATTTTTATATAAGTTATCTACTATAATGCCTTCTATAAAATTATTATCTACTCCAATTTTAGCACCGTATTTTCTTAATATATGAGAAATGTTATATTTAAAACATTTTGTTAAAGAGTAAGATACATAACTTATACCAAATAACTTTTTAAAAAAAAATATTTTATATAACTCTAACTTTAATATTATATCTATTAAGTATTTTTTTATCATTTAACTATCCTAAAAAACCAATACACAACATACGCAGAGTAAATTGTCATTGTAAATGATAACATTGATAACATAAAAGTTACACTATAATTATGAAATAGTATAATATTTAAAACAAATAATATATTTCCAAAAAGACTTATTTTAAATACCTCTTTTTGCTTATTTAAAACTATTGGCAAAGATGAAAGAGGAGAGATTAAGAAATTCATAAATAAATAAGGTATTAAAATTTGGCTATACTCTCCTGCTACCCTCCACTTTTGCCCAAATACAAAAGCAAAAAGTTCTGGTGTAATAAAATACAATACCCAAAAAATTGGCATAGCTACAATTAGTAAGATTATAGTTACTTTTTTTACATACTCATATAAATTAATACCGCTATTGTGCATATTGGTAAATTTTTGGTACAAAACCTGCCCCAGTGCAGAGCCAATAATCATTGAAGGAACTTGCAATACCCTAAGAGATAGAGCATAAAATCCCAATACTACAGAGCCAAAAAATGATGAAATTAGCATTACAGAACCGCTTGTTTTTATAATATCACTAAAAGCATGAAGCGAATTTATAAGTGGAAAATCTTTATACTTTTTTAACTGCTCTAACATTACAGTTTTTTCTATATCTTTTAATCTTTTTGTATCATTTTTTATAAACTTATTCAAAAGTACAAACAAGCTTATAACCCTACCAATTAAATTACCAACAATTAAGCCGCCATATATACTAAAATATCCAAAAATTGGCTGAGTAGTACCAATAGCTAAACTTTGCGATATTTGCGCTTTAGATATAGAGCTAAAATACTCTTTTCTATTAGACCAATAATTAAAAGCTTGGTAAAGACCAGCTACTAAAATAGAAATAGGCACTAAGTATAGTAAATTTCCAATTTTTTTAGCATTTAATAAAAGTAGCAACTCGTCTTTAAAAAATAGTATTGCTAAAAACAAAACAGCAACAATAGCAACAACTATTATAAGAGATAAAGCCAATATATTTATAGCATCTTCATCTTTTTTTGGTAAAACAATTGCTAACTCATATCTAGCAGTTGCAATAATTGCTATAAAATTTACAATTGCAATATATAAAGCAAATACCCCAAAATCTTCTGGCGAATATATCCTAGTTAATATAGGACTTATCGCAATTGGAATAGCCTGCGCAATGGTTGTGCCAGTCATAAGCGTTAAAACATTACGAGAAAATTCTGACTTTGGTTTTAATTTATTTAGCAACTTTAGCCTTTAGTTATTGGTATATTGGTGCACTAGTGTATTTGTTATTGGTTATTAGTTGCATTAATAACTTCCTTGGCAATATACTCTATCTCTTCATCTGTTAAATACGGATTCATAGGTAACGATAAGATCTCTTTACTAATCATCTCAGCTATTGGGAAATCGGCCTCTTTACATTCTAGATATGCAAAGCACTCTTGCAAATGAAGTGGCATAGGGTAGTGAACTGCTGTTGGAATACCTTGCTCTTTTAGTTTTACTTGTATTTCATCTCTATTTTTAACTCTTACAGAGTATTGAGCCCAAGCAGAAGTAGCTCTATCATCTATAAAAGGTAATATTAAGTCTTTATCATTTAGGGCTTTTGTATATTTTTTAGCTACTTCCTGACGAAGAGCTAAATCTTTTGCATAATGTTTTAGTTTTACATCTACAATGGCACACTGAATGGTATCCATTCTTCCACCCATGCCTATGTATTGATGGTGGTATCTCTTACTTTGCCCATGAACTCTAAGTGACTTCATTTTTTCAGCCAACTCATCGTTATTTGTAAATATAGCTCCACCATCTCCAAAACATCCAAGAGGTTTTGCTGGGAAAAATGAAGTTGTTGAGATATCACCTAAGTTAGAGTCTGTTTTACTGTTAAAGGTACTTCCAAAACTTTGAGCTCCATCGATAATTAGGTGTATTGGTGTATTGGTATATTTGTTATTAGTGTATAGGTTTATTTTGTCTAAGTCGCAGGGTTGTCCATATAGGCTTACTGCTATTATGGCTTTTGTTTTTGGGGTTATTTTTTCTTCTATTTTTGTTGTATCTATATTGTAAGTTTTTTCATCTATGTCAACAAATACTGGTTTTGCACCTAATAGGGCTATAGTCTCGGCTGTTGCGATAAAGGTAAATGGGGTGGTAATTACTTCATCTCCTGGCTTAATATCTAGAGCCATCATAGCTAAAAGCAGTGCATCTGTTCCAGAGCTACAAGTTATAGCATGCTTCG
>CAZFCZ010000020.1:0-57324 GCA_964517485.1 uncultured Nitratifractor sp.
TTGAAAAAATCCTAAATATACCAAAAAACATTTTGCGGTGAGTGTCTATTAATTCAAAACTTATGCAATAAAGCTGAAAACTCCATAAAAAATATAGAACCCCTTATTTAGGGAATTTTCCATAGTTCTACAGAACTTTGAAAATCTTAATCTTGAGGAATAGGTAATCCTATTTCATATAATGGCAAATATTCAAAATAATATCTACAATTCATATGAATTATATAATCAAGTGTATCACTATATTCAGGTTTTCTAAACCAGTTATTCAATATATAGACATATTCTACATTATGATTTAGTGGTGCAAACAATCTTTTGTATTGACTTAACTTAAATCCGCAAGTTTGCAGTTTTTCATCTACACTTCCAGCAACTTCTTGATATTTTACCTCTATAATAAAAACTGTATTGTTATTTATAACATAAATGGCATCATCTGGTAGAAGTTTTTTTGATAATATATTTTGCCAATTAACACCTACAGCATCTAAATATCTATACAATTCATGTTTCTTAAAAGACTCTGCAACCAATTCGCCATTATAGTAAATATCAAAACCCATAGTTTGTTTTTTGTTATTTAGTGGTTTAGCAATACACGAATAGCCATTAACATCATTATTTAGATAAGTTACAATATCCACAATCCCTTCAAACTGGATGCCTGTTTGTGTATTTGAACCACCAATTCCACCTCTAATCATTTAAAATTCCTCACCAAAACTTCCGTTATTTTCCCTCTACCATTACTCTTTGAGTTTATAAACCTATTTGCATAGACTATATTTATATCAAAATCTTTGTATAGTTCTTTGATAAATTTTGTATCTGAATTGCTATGTGCTACATAGCATCCTTTGCTATCTAACTTTTCAAAGACACTAAAAAGCTCTTTTTGTTCATCTTCTAAAAAGCAGTTGCTATCGTATGATGTGAAGTTGGCAGTATTAGTTAGTGGATAGTAGGGTGGATCAAAGTAGATAAAATCATCTTTATTGGCAACATCTAGCACTTTATTGAAACTTTTATGCTCTATGGTAGCATTTTGCAAAGCTTCACTTGCATTTAGTATAGCACTCTCATTGGCTATATTTGGGTTTTTGTAGCTTCCTATAGGGGTGTTGAAATAACCTTTTTTATTTACTCTATAAAGCCCATTGAAACAGGTTTTATTTAGATATATAAATCTTGTAGCTTTTTCTATGTTTGAGAGTTTATCAAAATTTTTATCTCTATCAAGCTCTCTAATTTTGTAATAAAACTCTTTAGAGTGTTTTTCTTTATAGGTTTTGAGATTTTTAATCAATTCATTTGGATTGTCTCTAACGATCTTATAAGTATTGATAAGCTCACTATTGATATCTGATAAATAGATGTGTTTGTTATTTAAAAGTCCACGAGAATACAACTCAAAAAAGACAGCACCACCACCCACAAATGGCTCATAATAATTTGCAAAATCATTTGGAAAAAGTGGGATCAATTGCTCAAGTAAACCTCTTTTACCACCTACCCATTTGATAAATGGTTGATATTTTATTGTACTAATTTTATTAACTCTTACTGTCATAGCTTATCTCTAATTTTTCTAAATTATATCTAAAAAATAGTTTATTTATAATAAAGTAATAATTTATAATTTAACTAAGTGTTTATAGCTATATAAGAATTTTTCAAAAAAGATTAGTAATTAAATTTGTTGTAGGTTTGAAGGAGCGCACTATTGTGCGTGAGTGAAAACTCCTTCAAAAATGCAATAAAATAGATTAAAAAATCTACTTCATTGACTCTTCTGCGTATTTTTTTCCAAGCTCATATGCTTTTAAGTTAAGCTCATGAACTTTAGCTGGAACTTTAGAAAGCATAGTATCAAGAAGTACTTTCTCATCTAGCGCTTTTGTATAGAGATTTGCAATTGCTAAAGCAACAACAGATTGAGTAATAACATTACCAACCTCTTCTTTTGCAATTGTAATAATAGGAATCTCTACAATGTTCCATTTTTTTCTATCTTCATCAGATGGGAATACAAGATTTGGCTCAATAACAATTGTACCACCCTCTTTTACACCATCTTTAAATAATTGAAAACTCTTATCTGCAACAGAAAGCATAAAGTCAATTTGACCATCAATTGCATATGGGTACCAAATTTCATTATCGTCTAACTGAATATCAACAACTGTCGGTCCACCACGCACTTGAGATGTATATGTTGCAGTTTTTACACCATATCCACCATCTTTAATTTTAGCAGCTGCAAAAATCTCTCCAGCTAGTAAAACACCTTGACCACCAACACCGGTAAATCTCATTACTATTTTACTCATCCTCTAGCCTTTGTTATATTTTTTTCTCAAAGTCATCTTGAGTAATCTTGCCTCTTTTGCCTTGATGTGCATCTTGTACCATCTTATAAGCATCGCAATACTCTAGTGCCTCTTTATCTTGCTTTAAAATACCAGTTGGAAGATAGTTCATTCTCTCTTCTTCTGATAGAGCATCCCACTTCTTCTTAGGCATAGAAATGCTATCTATCCAATCTAAGTTAGCCATAGCAGAGTTCATTTTATTCTTTCTACCAAGGTTAATATGGCAGTTAGATAGTGCCTCTACAAACGAGAACCCTTTATGTGCAATTGCTTCTCTAATAACTTTTTCTAGCTTTTTAGGCTCGCTTACTTTCTCTCTAGCTACAAAGCTAGCTCCAGCAGCTTCTGCAAGATTACAACCATCAAATGTAGGGTCAATATTACCAACTTTTTGACTTACTGTCCAGAAACCTTTTGGTGTAGTTGGAGAAGTTTGAGAGTTTGTTAAACCATAAATAAAGTTATTAATTAAAATTAAAGTAATATCGATATTTCTTCTACAACCATGAATTGTATGGTTACCACCAATTGCAAGTGCATCACCATCACCAGCAACACAAACAACAGTTTTATCAGGGTTTGCAAGCTTAATACCAGTTGCAAATGCAATAGTTCTACCATGTGTTGTATGTACTGTGTTAGCATCTATATAAGAGCTAAATCTACCAGAACACCCAATACCAGAAACAACACAAAGGTCATTTTTATCAATACCTAATTTATCTACTGCTCTAATGAAGGCTTTTAGTATAACACCATCACCACAACCCCAACACCATAGTGTTGGCATTTTATTTGTTCTTAAATAATTATCGTAATTAAAAGCCATGGTTAAAATACCTCCTTAACTTTGTCTATAATATCTTGTGGAGAGAATGGGCGACCGTTAGTTTTAGTTAACTTTTCTATATCTTTTCTACCCATACATCTTTGAATCTCTTCTAAGTATTGCCCTTGGTTAAGCTCTACTGAAAGTACTTTATCAAACTTTTGTCCAAGCTCGTAAAGTCTCTCTTCCGGAGATGGCCATAGCGTAATTGGTCTAAACATACCAACTTTAATACCCTCTTCTCTTAGTCTGTTAATAGCCTCTTTAATAGCCAAAGACGCAGAACCATAACCAACAAGTAAGATATCAGCATCTTCTAACATATACTCTTCGTTAAGCTCTATCTCTTCTTTATGCTCATCTACTTTTCTAAATAGTCTATCGATTAATTTTCTACAAGTCTCAATCTCTTCTGTTGGGAAACCATCAGCATCGTGGTGAAGACCAGTAAAGTGGTATCTATAACCTGTAAACATTGGGTTTAAAACTGCAGGTTGGTCTTGCTCTGCTTGATATGGCTTATAATCTTCTGGAGCACCATCGAAAGTCTCTCTTAACTTAATACCAGCCTCAACAGACTCTTTTGTAGGAATCATAGCCTTTCCATGCATATGACCAATAGTTTCATCTAATAATACAAATACTGGTTGCATAAATCTATCAGCTAAGTTGTATGCTCTTACAGTCTCCGTATAGCACTCTGCTAAGTTACCAGCACATAGTGTAATAGACTTATAGTCACCATGACTTGGGTTTTTAGCTTGTGCAACATCACCTTGTGCAACACGAGTTGGTAAACCAGTACTTGGACCACCACGCATAACATTAACAACAACTAAAGGCACCTCTGCCATTTGTGCTAAACCTAAGTTTTCAGCTTTTAGTGAAATACCAGGTCCACTTGTTGCTGTTAAACTTCTTACACCACTCATACTAGCACCAATTGCAGCTGCAACACCAGCAATCTCATCTTCCATCTGAATAGCAGCACCGCCAACTCTTGGTAGAAGGTCAGAAATAGTATGCATTACCTCACTAGATGGTGTAAGTGGATAACCTGCAAAAAATTTACAACCAGCATCCACAGAAGCCATTGCGGCTAAATCGTTACCACTAGATATTACTTCTCTTAATTCGCTCATTTACTCTCCTTAAATTATGCGCCAAGCATCATATAGTTATTCTCAGCAATTTTTTGCTGTCTCTCTTTTGCTTGATCTGTTAATTTAGCAAACTTAAACTCTTTTCTATCTGCAACAAATATTGCAAAATCTGGGCAAGCCAATTCGCACTCGTTGCACCCAATGCAACTCTCTGGATTAGATACAGTAATCATTGCACCAAGTACCGATTGTGGCTCATATCTCATAGATAATACACCAGCAGGACATACAGAAACACATAAATCACATGCTTTACATCTGTTCTCATCAGTCCATACAGGAGTATTTTCAGGAGCTTTCATTAAAGACATTTGTTCCCCTTTTTTAGATTTAATTTGTATAGTGAAACTATCACTAATAATAAGAATATCGAAGTTTAAATAATGAATAAATAAATATTTATAAATAAGATAATATTGATATATCTATGTTACCTTACGAAGCACTAAATATTGGTAATTTAAAAAGAAATATTCATGCTATTTTTTTATTTATATCTAAAGAAAAAAAGTGTTACTAATTGTAAAAATAAAATTATTTTAGTAAATTAAGAATAGATAGAGGGCAAGAACCCTCTAGTAAGATATTAAGATAAAACCTCTTTAACAGCTTTACCAATCTCTGCTGGAGATACAACAACTTTTACTCCAGCTGCACTTAGTGCATCCATCTTCTCTTTTGCAGTACCTGCACTACCACTAATAATAGCACCAGCATGCCCCATTCTTTTACCCTTAGGAGCAGTCTGACCAGCAATAAATGCTACAACTGGCTTAGTGATATTCTCTTTAATAAACTTAGCAGCTTGAATCTCTAAATCTCCACCAATTTCACCAATCATTACAATTGCTTCTGTCTCT
This sequence comes from uncultured Nitratifractor sp., assembly GCA_964517485.1. GTDB lineage: Bacteria > Campylobacterota > Campylobacteria > Campylobacterales > Sulfurovaceae > JAADEQ01. The sequence goes on from CAZFCZ010000020.1 coordinate 5,228, forward strand.
GGATCATCTTGGAACATCTGAAGAAGTTGCTTATAGCTAAGACCAATAATTGGGTCTCCACCAATACCAACAGCAGTAGTAATTCCGTAACCTTCGTTAACTACTTGGTTAGCACCCTCATATGTTAGTGTACCAGATTTAGAGATAAGGCCTACATTTCCTTTTTTGAAAATGTTACCTGGCATAATACCAATTTTACACTCATCTGCAGTAATAATACCTGGGCAGTTTGGTCCAATTGTCATCATACCATTTTTAACTGCACACGCTTTAGCAGCTTGCATATCACGAACTGGAGCACCCTCTGTAATAATTACAGCAAGTTCAATACCAGCAGTTGCAGCTTCCATTACAGCATCGCCAACAAATGCAGGTGGAACAAAAACCATAGATACTGTTGCACCAGTAGCAGCAACAGCCTCTTTAACTGTATTAAATACAGGCTTACCTAAATGCTCTTGACCACCTTTACCTGGCGTTACACCACCAACTATATTAGTTCCATAAGCCATACATTGCTCAGCGTGGAATGTACCCTCGCCACCAGTAAAACCTTGAACGATTACTTTTGTATCTTTATTAATTAAAATACTCATTATAACTCTCCTTTTGCTGCTGCAACTGCTTTTTTAGCACCATCACCTAAGTCTGTAGCTGCAATAATATTTTCTATATTTGCATTCTTTAAAATCTCTGCAGCTTCTGGTGCATTTGTACCATCAAGTCTTACAACAACTGGCACATTTACATCTACAAGCTTTGTAGCCTCTAAGATACCATTTGCAATTCTGTCACATCTTACAATACCACCAAAAATATTAACAAAAATAGCTTTTACATTTGGATTTTTTAAGATAATCTCAAAACCTTTAGCAACAGTCTCAGCACTTGCTGTACCACCAACATCTAAGAAGTTTGCAGGTGTTCCGCCCATATAATTAATTGTATCCATAGTACCCATAGCCAAACCAGCACCATTTACCATACAACCAATCTCGCCATCTAAAGCGATATAGCTAAGTCCATATTCAGATGCTTCTCTCTCGTCTGGATCCTCTTCAGTAATGTCTCTCATTGCTTCAATATCTGGGTGGCGCCCAAGTGCAGAATCATCAAATCCCATCTTTCCATCTAGTGCTAAGAAATCACCACTACCAGTTTTAATAAGTGGGTTAATTTCTATCATCTCTGCATCTTTATCCATATAAACTTTATATAGTTTTTGTGCAAATTGAATCATCTTTTTTTGCTCTGCTTTGTCTGTAATACCTAAACCAAACACAAGCTCTCTACCATGGTAACCTTGGAAACCAAAAGCAGGATCAACAGCTACTTTAATAATCTTCTCCGGAGTCTTTTCTGCAACAGTTTCGATATCCATACCACCCTCTGTAGAAGCCATAATAATTGGCATCTCAGCAGCACGATCAAGTACAACTGAAAGGTATAACTCATCTTTAATATCAGCACCCTCTTCTATGTAAACTTTTTGAACAAGCTTACCCTCTGGACCTGTTTGATGAGTAACTAGAGTCATTCCTAAAATCTCATCTGCAAGCTCTTTTACTTCATCTAGTGACTTAGCTAGCTTAACACCACCGCCTAGTCCTCTACCACCTGCATGAATCTGAGCTTTAACAACCCAAATATTTCCACCTAATTTTTTAGCATTTTCAACAGCCTCTTCCACACTTTGTGCTATCAACCCTCTTGGAGTTGGAACACCATACTCAGCAAATACTTGCTTCGCCTGATACTCATGAATATTCACTTTGGCTCTCCTTAATTTAAAGTATTAACATTATAGTTGTTTTTTCCTATGATAAATAATAGTATACTAATGTTGTTATAAATAATTATAATTATGTGTTTAGAAACTACACGCAATTATAAATTTAGATTAAAAATCTTTTCAGTTTTTATATGATAAAATGAAATAAAAAGGAGATAGTGTGTCAAATAGTAAAAGATTAGCTTCCGTTAACATGGAAGAGGAGTATATGAGACTGCAAATAGATTACACACAAGATGAAGATAGAACCATTATATGTTCACATATTGATACTATCGAAAAGGAGTTAGATACCCATCCAGAGGTAATACATAAAAGAGAAAAAGATGGTGGTGGCTCATACTATATAGAGTTTTCAAAAGAGGTATACTCACAATCTAGAATTCCAGGTAAGTTTATAGAAAAAATTTTAAAGATATTAGATATCGACCATTGCGAAAAATTGTAACCTTTCGCAACACTAATTCAGCTTACTTTCTACTGAAGCAACTTTCTTTTTAAGTCTATTCTCACCTACTCGATAGTCTATTTTAATAGTAGAGTATACTCTATTACAATCAACTTGCAATATTTCGTAAGCTCTCTTAACTATCTCTAAGCCTTCTTCTACACTCTCTGTCTCTATAATTGTTCCCATTGGTGTAAAGATATACTCAACACCACTAGCTTTTATCATATCTATTACCCTTGCTACATATCTACTTTTACTCTCGCCCTTATCTGTAGGAAATATAGCAAACTCTATTACTGCACTCATACAATTACTCCAAAATTAAATTGTTATCTGCCATCAAGCGGATCATCGCTTCTTTTTTTTACTTTTCTCTCATCTAGATCGTTGTTGCTAAATTGTGCTTGGCTAAATGAAGAGCCATATATAATACACCCTTTACAACCTGGCTCACACTTGTGCTTTAATTTTCTACACCAATCTGTAATTTCGCCATTTATACTTAAATACTGACACCCCCATCCAGAAGCCATACTAATACCTCACTTCAAATAAATTTTTAAACTCTACACTCTCTTTGCACTCTACCATCTCTACAGATTTAACTATGCTTTTAGGAGAGCCCTCATATAATATATCAAAAATATCTTTAATATTTAGGCTATCTGTATTTTGTAAAACAGTCTCTACACTGCCATCTTCTAAATTTTTAATAAAACCCTTAAAGCTTTTTTTATTCATAGCTTGCGAAACATATTTTCTATAGTAAACACCCTGCACTTGGCCAAATATAATAAATTTTAAACAACTCATAGCTTGCTCCTACTTGCAATATATATTTAATATTTTAAACTTAATAAGTATATCTGTTATTTTGTAATAAAAAGAAATTAAATTTATTTCGGGAGAAACCCCGAAAATTAAGAAAGTTTTGGTCCAGCTACAGAGTAGTCGAACTCGCTACCGTTATCGTTGTAACGGTTAAAGTTTTCGATAAACATAGATGCTAACTCTTCTAGTTTTGCATCGTATTCATCTTTACTAGCCCATGTATTTCTTGGATTAAGTACATTATTATCTGCTACACCATCAAGTGTTTTAGGAATCTGAAGGTTAAATACTGGTAGAGTCTCAAAGTCTGCATTATTAATAGAACCATTTAAGATACCGTTAATACAAGCTCTTGTATCTTTAATACTCATTCTCTTACCAACACCATAAACACCACCTGTCCAGCCAGTATTTACTAAATATACATTTACATTATGCTCATCTATCTTTTCTCCAAGAAGCTTTGCATAAACTGTTGGATGTAGTGGCAAGAATGCCTCTCCAAAACAAGCACTAAAAGTAGCTTGTGGCTCTTTAATACCACGCTCTGTACCAGCTACTTTAGCAGTATAACCACTTAAGAAGTAATACATAGCTTGCTCTTTAGTTAATTTACTAACAGGAGGCAATACTCCAAATGCATCAGCTGTTAAGAAGATAATATTTTGTGGGTGTCCACCACTTAAAGATGGCTCGTGGTTATCGATATGTTCAATTGGGTAACTAACACGAGTATTTTCAGTTTTAGTTTTATCTTTATAGTCAACTTCACCTTTTTCGTTTGCTACTACATTCTCAAGTAGTGCACCAGGACGAATAGCGTTATAAATTTCTGGCTCACTTGATTTATCTAAATCGATAACTTTTGCGTAACAACCACCCTCGAAGTTAAATACACCATTACTATCCCAGCCATGCTCATCATCACCAATAAGTGCGCGATTAGGGTCTGTAGAAAGAGTCGTTTTGCCAGTTCCACTTAATCCAAAGAAAAGACAAACATCACCATCTTTACCAACATTTGCAGAGCAGTGCATAGAGAGTTTATCTTCTAGTGGTAGCCAGTAGTTCATCATAGTAAAGATACCCTTTTTAATCTCTCCACCATACCATGTTCCACCAATAATAGCTTTATTCTCTTCTATATTAAATACAACATAAACATCAGAGTTTAACTCTTGCTCTTTATGCTTTTTATTAGAAGTTTTACATGCATTATAAAGTACAAAATCAGGCTCAAAATTCTCTAGCTCTTCTTCTGTAGGCATAATAAACATATTCTCAATAAAATGCGCTTGCCATGCAATTTCTGTAATAAATCTAATAGATTTTCTACTAGACTTACTTGCACCTGCAAATGCATCTACTACATATAAATCTTTACCACTAAGCTGACTAGTAGTTAATTCAAAAAGATCATTATACACTTTAGAAGATATTGGTTGGTTAATATCGCCCCAAGCTATATGCTCGTCTGATGGCGATTGCTTAACAAAATACTTATCTTTTGGGCTTCTACCAGTAAAGATACCTGTATCAACCATAGCAGTTTTATTATCACTAAAAGCGCACTCGCCCTTAGCTGATTCGTCTTCTGCTAACTTATCGTAACTTGGATTATAGATAATGCCCTTAGCATCTTTAATACCATATTGCTCAAGATCTTTTGACTCTATTTTACTCATCTTTTCCTCTTTTAATTAAATATTGATAACAATACACCTGCTGCAACTGCAGAACCAATAACTCCTGCAACATTAGGACCCATTGCATGCATTAATAAAATATTACCAGGTTTTTCCTCTGAACCAACTTTACTAACAACCCTCGCAGCCATTGGAACAGCCGATACTCCAGCCGCACCAATTAGTGGGTTAATTGGCTCTTTAGACATTTTAGACATTACCTTAGCCATTAATACACCTGCTGCTGTACCTACAGCAAACGCCGCAAGTCCTATTATCATTATACCTAATGTTTCAGCAACAAGGAATTTATCTGCCTCTAATTTCGAACCAACTGCTAATCCTAAGAAAATTGTTACGATATTAATCAGTGAATTCTGCATAGTATCAGATAATCTATCTACAACTCCAGACTCTTTTGCAAAGTTACCAAACGCAAATGCACCCATTAAAGGAGAAGCATCTGGTAAGAATATTGTAATTAATACAATAATTACAAGAGGGAATAGAATCTTCTCCATCTTATGTACATGACGAGTTGTCTTCATTACAATTTGGCGCTCTTGCTTAGTTGTTAAAGCTCTCATTATTGGAGGCTGAATAACAGGAACAAGTGCCATATAAGAGTATGCAGCAACTGCAATTGCACCTAAAAGTTCAGGTGCTAGAGCCGATGCAATAAAGATTGATGTTGGGCCATCTGCACCACCAATAATACTAATAGCAGAACACTGCTTTAGTGTAAAGTCAAATAGACCAGTATATTGCGATAATGCAGCAGCAGCAACAAGAGAACCAAAAATACCAAACTGAGCTGCAGCTCCAAGAAGCGCAGTTTTAGGGTTAGCTAAAAGTGGACCAAAGTCTGTCATAGCTCCAACACCCATAAATATTAAGAGTGGAAAGAACTCGTTAGCAACACCCATATTATAAATAATTCCAAGCATTCCATGGTCGCCTGTCATATTTGCAACTGGAATATTGGCCAGTAATCCACCAAATGCAATTGGTAAAAGTAGCAGTGGTTCAAAGTTTTTAGCAATAGCTAAATAAAATAGAACAAATACAATAATAAACATAATAATTCTACCCCAACTTTGGTGGAATGTAGAGAATGGCTCACCTGTATTTGATTTTAAATTTTCATCCGGATTTACAATTGCGTACGCACCTGTAGTTTTAAAAAAGTCTTGTATAAGTTGCATTACAGACTTAGACTTAAACTCCTCTTGCTGAGCACTCTTTTGTTGTGTTGCAGGCTCTGCAGTGTGAGCGCCAGCCCCACTTGCATTAGCAACACCAAAAGAGAAAACAAAAGATAGTAGTAAAATCTTAATAAGCTTTATCATTTATCTATCCTATAGTGGCTAGTAGCTGACCATCAGAGACAGCATCATTAACATTAACATCAATAGATTTAACAACACCAGCTTCTGATGCTGCTATCTCTATCTCCATTTTCATTGCTTCAAGAATCATAATTGTCTCTCCAGCATCTACACTATCGCCTACATTTTTAACAATTTTCCATACATTACCAGGAGTCTGAGAGTGAATCTCTACACTTCCTTTACCACCGCTTGCTGCTGGTGCTGCTGCTTGCTCTGTACTTGCTGCTGGTGTTATAGCCTCTATAGCCTCGCCACCTTTTGCTATTTGAACATTATATTGCTTTCCATCTACTACTACTGTATAAACTTCTGGTCCTTTGTTTGCCATGTTACTTCCTTCTTCTAAACTATCATCTAAACCTTTTTTTCTAACCATTAATGGCGACTCACCTTTTAAGAATGCAATACCCTTTTTATCGCATGATGCTGCAATAAAGATATTCTCATCTGTTGTCTCTATTCCTTCATCTTCTAGTACTTTAGTCCAATGTGCAATAGATTTACCCTCATCTGCATCTGCAATATCTAACGGATCTTTAGTTGTTGGCTCTAACTTTAACTTCTCGCTAGCTAAGCTTACAATCTCTGGATCTGGAGCAACTGGTGTTCTACCAAAGTGTCCTAATACCATCTTACCGTAACCTGGAGCAATCTGCTTCCATGGCCCAAACATTACATTTGCATATGCTTGTTGCCAATAGAATTGGCTAACTGGTGTAACAGATGTACCGTAACCACCTCTTTCAACAACTTCTGTCATTGCTGCAATTACCTTATCGAACATCTCTAAGTTGCCGTTATCACGCATCATCTGCGTATTTGCTGTTAGTGCACCACCAGGCATTGGAGCAAATGGAATTAATGGATTAACTTGTGTTGCTTCTGGCGGAATAAAGTAATCTTTAAGTTGATTCTTTAAAAACTCTTCGTAATCTAGTACTTTCTTAAGCTCTAAATCACCAAGGTTGTAGTTCATACCCTTAGTTGCATGTAAAAGTGTTAACATATCTGGTTGACTTGTACCACCACTAACTGGAGCAGCTGCTAAATCTATACCGTTAGCGCCAGCTTCTAGTGCTGCTAAGTAACAAGCAACACTAACACCAGCAGTCTCGTGCGTATGTAATCTAATGTGTGTATCTTCGCCAAGTAGGTTTCTTGCCATCTTAATAGTATCGTAAATTTTAGCAGGACTTGATGTTCCACTTGCATCTTTAAATGCAATAGAGTCAAACTCTATACCGCTATCTAAAATCTCTATTACCTTTTTCTTATAAAACTCTACATCATGAGCACCACTACACCCTGGTGGTAAGTCCATAAGTGTAACAACTGCTTCGTGCATCATACCATGCTTTTTAACCATTGCACCACTAAACTCTAGGTTGCGAATATCGTTTAATGCATCAAAGTTTCTAACTGTTGTAGTTTCGTGTTTTGCAAAAAGCTTTGCAAAAAGGTCAATCATTTCACGACTTGCAGTATCTAGCATAACTGTATTAATACCACGAGCCAATATCTGTAAGTTCGCCTCTGGGCCAGCTGCCTCTCTGAAGCGTTGCATCATCTCAAATGCGTTCTCTTGCAGATAGAAAAATAGAGACTGAAATCTAGCTCCACCACCAAATTCAAAATGAGAAATTCCAATATCTCTTGCAAACTCAACTGCTGGCAAGAAGTCATCCATAAGAACTCTACCACCAAATACAGACTGGAATCCATCTCTAAAGGTTGTATCCATTACATCAATATATTTTTTAGCCATATTACCACCTTATCCTTTTTTGTACTCTGTTACTGCAGCTACAATTGCCGCTACTACTGCACCATTATTGCTATTTGCAGATGCTGCAGCATTACTCTTTCCCCCAACTGCCTCTTTTGGTTTATCTGGAAAATATTTACCTACGAGTTTAGCTTGAAGATTTGTTAAAAACACAATTAGTGCTAAAAGAATAAAAACTATTCCCATTCCAAGCACCATGAATTTTAGACTCTCTACAACTAAGTTAGTCTCCATATTGCAACCTTTTATAATTTAGATAAGAGATTTTAAACTACATTCACTTTCTTAACCTTTAATTAATTAAAAATTAACTAATTTCTTCGAGCTTTTTTTCGTTTTGTAGCTTTTTGCTCTGCTAAATACTCTTTAAAAAGAGTATCTGTCTTCTCTTTATCGTAACCAATTAACTCATTTGAGCCAATACTCTCTCTCTTAATTGTGTAAGAGAGTAACTTTTTTAATAGCTCATCTTTATCAAAATCGGCCAAATTCTCTAAAACTTCATCTACACCATCTACTAAATCTATAACACTTATTTTAGCTTTTAAGTCTAAAATATCCTCTTGCGTTATAGTATTATCTCCAATATTTAGTACAGCTAACTCCATAGAGGCACCAACCTCTTTTTGAATTCTCTTTAACTCCCTAAACTCCTCTACAGATACAAGTGTAATTGCTTTACCATCTTTACCTGCACGCCCCGTTCTACCAATTCTGTGTACATAACTTTGTGGATCAAACGGAATATGGTAGTTAAATACATGTGTAACACCTTTTATGTCAAGCCCTCTTGCGGCTACATCTGTTGCTACTAATATTTTAATCTTATTTCTTCTAAACTCTTTTACAATTCTGTCTCTATCTATCTGCTCAATATCACCATGTAAGCCCTCTGCATCAAAGCCCATAGCTTTAAGATGCTCTGTAACTCTATCTACTTCTCTTTTCATTCTGCAAAAAATCAGTGCTTTATTGTAATTCTCTTGCTCTAGTAAATTTACAATAGCTAAATCTCTTTGCTCCTCTTCGATAACATAGTACTGCTGCTCTATCTTGTTATTTGTAGTGCTATCTTCTTCTCTTACAACCGATATATACTCTGGGTTATATAGTAAACTCTCTGCTAAATCTTTTATTGGCTCTGGCATTGTTGCCGAAAATAGTAGAGTCTGGCGATTTTGAGGAATGTATTCAAAAATCTCTTTTACAACCTCTAAAAAGCCCATATCTAGCATCTCATCAGCTTCGTCTAATACTACAATTTCTGGGTTAAAACTATCTATCTTACCCTTTTGATACAAATCTCTAAGTCTTCCTGGTGTTGCTACAACTACCTGAACACCTCTATTAATTAATGCAATTTGTCTACCATATCCAACACCACCATAAACCGAAAGTGTTCTAATACCACCAAAACGCCCCAAATAGTAAAGCTCGTCGCTTACTTGGCTAGCTAGCTCTCTTGTTGGTGTAATAATTAAAGCCTTCTCTATTTCGCCATTTACTATTTTTTCTAAAATTGGCAAACCAAATGCTGCAGTTTTTCCTGTACCTGTGTGTGCTTGCGCTACAATATCTATGCCATCTAAAACTAGTGGAATTGCCTCTTCTTGTATTGGGCTTGGCTCTTTAAAACCAGCTATCTTAAGCCCTTTTTCTATATCTTTATTAAAATTAAATTCACTAAATTTCACTATATCTCCCTAAAATATATACAACAAAAAAGCCCCAAATAGTATTCGGTAGATACCAAATGGAACAAAACTAAACTTACTAATAAACGCTAAAAAAAGCTTTATTGTAATCCATGCAACCACAAATGCAGTTACAAAACCTACCCCATACGCAACCAAATCACCACTTAATAGCTCTTTATAGTGTTTTAGCAAATCATAAGCACTTACAGCACCCATTACAGGAATAGCCAAAAGAAACGAAAACTCAGCAGCTGCCTTTCTATTAACCCCAATAACCATAGCGCCAGCAATTGTAGAACCTGCTCTACTAGTTCCAGGAATAAACGACAACAACTGAAACAGCCCAATAATAAAGGCCTCTTTAAAACTAAGCTCTTTAACATCTTTTACCCTAGCATTGCTCTCTTTATAAAAATACTCAATAATTAAAAATGCAATACCACCAATTATAAACATCCACGCCGTAAGCGTTGGATCAAAAAGTGCTTTTATCTGTTCTTTAAATGTATAACCAATAATAAGTAGCGGTAAAAATGCTACTAAAACTTTACTCCATAAAACACTCTCCTTTAGAGTAATTTTACTTCTATACTCAACCATTACAGCAAAAATTGCAGCTAGCTGAATAATAACCTCATACGCTTTTATTGCGCTATCTTGTGGTAACCCCATAAATTTTGTTGCCACAATCATATGCCCAGTTGATGATATAGGTAAAAACTCTGTAAAGCCCTCTATAACACCAACTATAATAGATTGAAAAATATCCAAATTCTACCTTTAAATCATATTGGCAAAGTAGCCGCTATCTCTTTTTAGCAACTCTTTTGCTTCGCCACTATCTACTAGTTTTCCATCTTCTAAAACAAATATATACTCACTGCTTTCTATTGTACTTAGGCGGTGCGCTATTGTTATAACTGTTTTATCTTTTAAAAACTCTTTTAAATCTCTAAATAGATTTACCTCTGTATGAACATCAAGTGCAGATGTTGACTCATCAAAAATTACACATTTAGGGTTAGCTAAAACCATTCTAGCAATAGCAACCCTTTGTCTCTGCCCTCCGCTTAATTTAACTCCATCTTTACCAACTACAGTCTCTAGATTACTTTGTAAGTTATCTACAACCTCACCTAGTTGCGCAATATCAATAGCTCTTTGTATTTCACTTTGGCTATAGTTTTTACCTAGAGTTAAATTAAAACGCATTGTATCATTAAATAGTTTAGGATGTTGCAATATTAGGTAAATATTTTCTCTAATTACACTTGGTTCTATCTGTTTAAAGCTAACGCCATTATATTGTATATCTCCGCTACTTGGTTCGTAAAAACCAGAGATTAAATTAGCTATTGTGCTTTTGCCACTGCCACTTGGCCCTACAATTGCAACTTTAGAAGATGGCTCAATTTTAAGCGAAATATCTTGCAGTACTAAAGTGCTATCGTAACCAAAATCCATACCCTTAAACTCTATCTTAAGTGGCGCATTAAATGGATTTTTAGCATCTTTTAGCTCTCGCTCTGTCTCTAAATTAAATAACTCATCAATTCTGCTACACGCTGCTTTTGCATTAAAGAGGGCATACTGAAAGTTAATAACATCTTGTGTTGGGGTCATCATAATCCATAAGTATCCAAATATCGCAAGCATTAACCCAATAGATAAATCGCTATATGCAACAGCTAAAATACTAACTGCTCTAAATACCTCGTAACCACTTAAAAATGTAAAAAACGAAACTCTTATTGCTTTGTCGCTTCTGTAGGAAAACTCTATAGACTTATCTTTTAAATCTTGCGCTTTTGTTTTTACCTTATTAAAAAAGTAGCTCTCTTTATTTGCTGCTTTAATTTGGTTAAATAGTTCCAAAGAGTCGTTTAGTGCCTCTTGAAAGCCCTCTGTAGATCTATTTTCTTCTCGTTTTAGCTTACCTACTCTTCTTGCTAATTTTGCTGTAAAAAATACCACTATTGGGTTAGTAACCAAAATAAAAAGTGCTAGTTTCCAATTAATTAAAAGCAAAATAACAGATGTAAAGATTAAAATTAATACCGAAATTACTAGCTTTCCAACAGTTACACCAATAAATTGATCTATAGTCGATATATCTGTTACCATCTTAGATGTAATAGCCCCTGGCGAGAAACGCTCGTACTCTTTTAAAGATACCCTCTTTAGGTGCTCTATTGCCTTTTCTCTAAGTTTATACGAAATATTTTTAGAGACAATTAACAACATCTTAACCTGCTTTGTAGCAAACACCACCCCAAAATAGCGCATAATTATAGTTAAAACTAAAAAGAAAACCACATATCCACTTAGGCTCATATGCCAAAAAACACTATCTACAAGTGCTGTTAATTTTGCCTCTTTATGCAGAAGTAGCTCATCTATTAAAACTGGTATAAATAGCGGTATGGTAACTGTTACCAATGTAGATAATAGAGCAAAAAAGTTACCAACTATTAGCTCTTTTTTATATTGTAATATATCTTTAAATAGACTCTTTATCTTACAGTTGCTCATTTAATTACTTTATCTTCTTTGCTATCTTTGCAACTTCTGTTAAATCTTTAATATCCACAATATCAGTTGCTGCCTCTTTTAATATTGGCTTCGCACAAAATGCTACACTTACGCCTGCATGCTTAAACATAGATATATCGTTAGCACCATCTCCAACAACTAAAGTCTGCTCTTGCTTAACATTTAAAAGCTTTTGCAATCTTGTAACCATTTTTCCCTTAGAGTCGCTAAACATCATCTCTCCACCAACTAAACCTGTTAATTTGCCATCTCTCTCGTGCAGATAGTTAGAAAAATCTGCATCAATTCCTAGCGATTTACAAATTGGCTCAGTAGCATTTCTAAACCCACCAGAGAAGCAAGCAACCATAAAGCCTTGGCTCTTTAAAGACTCTATTGTCTCTTTTGCTCCATTTATAAGTGGTAAGTTTTGGCAAATATTGTTAACTAAATTAACATCTAAGCCTTTAAGCAAACTAACTCTCTCTACTAAAGAATCAAAAAAATCTAACTCTCCTGCCATTGCACGCTCTGTAATTGCTGCTACTTTATCTTCTAATCCAAGCTCTTTTGCTAAAAAATCTATCGTCTCTCCATCCATAAGTGTAGAATCGAAATCAAATATTGCAAGTTTCATAAAGACCTTTACTAATTTTTGCTAAAATTATATCTAAAATTACACAAAGGCTTCTAATGTTTAAACAATTTTGCCAAAAGCTACAGAGCGATAAACCATTTTTTACTGTAGAGATCACGCCACCACACGGTGCATCTATAAGCACAATAATAGAAAAGATGCAAAAAAGCGACATAGCAAAATATGCAGATGGCTTTAGTGTAACCGACAATCCACTGGCTAAACTTAAGATGTCATCAATACTTAGTGCCATAAAAGTTCAAGAGCACTTTAAAAAACCAGTAATTACAACTATAAGTATGCGCGATAGAAATAAACTATCTTTACAATCTAGCCTACTTGGTGCAAACGACTTTAATATAAGGCTAATCCTAGCTCTTACTGGCGATCCAGCAAAATTTAGCGACCAACCCGAAGTAAAAGGGGTATTAGAGCGCGACTCTACACTACTATTAAGTATAATTTACAGACTAAATAATGGGCTTGACTACTCAAACAAAGAGCTAAATCCAAAACCAGAGCCTATATACCCATTTGCAGTTAGCAACTCTTACGCAAAAGATTATAAAAGACTTCAAAAAAAGATGCTAAAAAAGCTAAACTACGGAGCTAGAGGCATAATAACACAGCCCGTTTACGATATAGAAAATGCAAAAATACTACTAGAAATTTTCGAAGCAGCAAAAGAAGAGAGCATTAGAGAAACCTCAAAAGAGGCACAACTAATCTTTGGACAGTTTCCTGCAATTAGAGCAAAAACAGTAAACTTTATAGCCGATAAAGTACCAGGAATTAGTGTACCAAAAAATCTAATAGACGATATGAACCTAGCAGCAATGGACGGCAAAGATAAAGAAGAAGAGGTAGGCTACAATATATCTAAAAAAATCCTAAAAGATCTAGTTAAAATCCACCCAAAATTCCACCTAATGACACACAATAGATTTGAACTGTGTAAAAACTTAATAGAAGATAGCACTAAGTAGCCAATATATTTGCTACTTTAGTATTATCTGTGGAGCATAATCATTTTACACATTATTTAATTTATGCTTACTATTAACTTGCTTTCTATAAAACTTCTACACTCTCTTTTTAATATTTTTAATTTATTTATCTATACATCAAGACTACAAAAGTGCAGATGTATCTATTTCTTTATAGTCCCTATAATAAAATCTTAGCAGCTACAGATATTGCTGCGCTTTCGCTTTTTAGAATTTGTGGGGTGTTCAAGCCTACTGTTTTTTCTTGCTTAAATAGTGCTCTTTCGTCTTTGCTTATGCCACCTTCGCAGCCTATTACTATAGAGTTAATATCTAAATTTGACTCTAATTTTGTTTCTGAAAAGTCTAGTAAATAGCTATTTGGATATTGTCTTAAAAAGTCTGCAATAGAGTTAGAGAACTCTAAGCTCATTAAGCTACTTCTACCGCACTGTTGCGATGAGTTAATTAAAATTTTATTTAATCTATCTTGTGTAATTTTAAAATTAGCTTGCGAGTAGGCGCACTTTATAAATACAATTTTACTAACACCAATTTCGTTTAAAGAGGCTATATTTTTTTCTATGATTTTTGGGTCTATTATACACCAACCAATAGTTAAATCTTTAGCTGGTTTTACCTCTTTCTCTTCGCTACCAATTAGTGCTAAAGTGGCACTTTTTTTATCTATGCTAACAACTCTGTATAGATATAGATTTTTATCTTTTAGATTACGAAGTTCTAATATAGAGTCGCTATTTAGGCGTCGTACTTTAAATAGGTATCTGTAGCTATCGCCTTGTATAACTATACTATCTTTACCAGAGTCGATATTGTATAGATACTGCATAGTTTTAATCTATAGTGCTAGTGCAAGTGCTACTGTAGCAACCATTACTGCTAGCTCAATTAGTAGCATCTTTTTAGAAAAGCTACTACCAATCTCGCCACTTCTCCAAATTTTACCAAGATTTATGGCTCTATAGCCATCTATAAAAGGTAGAGCAATTGATGCGGCAATCATAACAATTACGCTAAGGGTTAAGGGCTGTTTCATAAATACAAAAACCACCAAACCAGCAAATAGCACCATAGACCAAACCCCCCAAAAGCTAAAAAAGCCAATTCTAGTGCGCTTAACAACTTTATTATAGTCGCTACCACTTGCAGCTACATAATTTAGCACAATTACTGCTATTAAAGCGTATGCTAAAAAGCTATGGTATGTAATTAAACTAACCATAAACTACTGAATCCCTAAAAAGTCTACTATCTTAGACTTAATGCTCTTTTTCTCTTCTTTTTTAGGCTCTGCTTTAGGCTCGCTAGAAGTTTCGTCTAAATACTTTTTAGCTCTTGTTGGCTGTAAGCTACCCTCTATTATAAATCTTAATGCATTTAGTCTAATAAAGCCCTCTGCATCTTTTTGGTTATACACTTCGTCCTCTTCGAAAGTTGAATAATCTGGTGCATATAAAGAGTTCTCTGAAGCTCTACCAACAACAATGACATTACCTTTGTATAGCTTTAACTTAACCTCACCATTTACATGCTCTTGAGTTTTATCTATAGAAGCTTGTAGCATTTCGCGCTCTGGAGAGAACCAGTAACCGTTGTATATTAACTTAGCATATCTTGGCATTAACTCGTCTTTAAGGTGTGCCTCTTCTCTATCTAGAGTAATCGACTCTATAGCACGGTGAGCTTTTAGCATAATTGTTCCACCTGGTGTCTCATAGCAACCTCTTGCTTTCATACCAACATATCTATTCTCTACAATATCTATACGACCAATTCCGTGTTTGTTACCATACTCATTTAGTGTTCTTAATATTGTAGCTGGGCTCATACTCTGCCCGTTAATCGCAACTGGGTCACCATTTTTATAAGAGATAGTAATATACTCTGCATGCTCTGGCGCCTCTTCTGGCGAGTTTGTCCATAGCCACATACTATCTTCTGGCTCGTTCATTGGATCTTCTAAATGCAAGCCTTCGTAAGAGATATGTAGTAAGTTTGCGTCCATAGAGTATGGGCTAATTTTTGGTTTACCATCTTCTCCAATATGCTTTGCATCGATTTCGATACCATGCTCTTTTGCATAAGCTAATAGCTTTTCACGGCTGTTTAAGTCCCACTCTCTCCATGGAGCAATTACTGTAATTTCTGGATTTAAACTTAAGTATCCAATCTCGAATCTTACTTGGTCGTTACCCTTACCTGTTGCACCATGAGAAACAGCGTCTGCTCCAACTTGCTTAGCAATCTCTATCTGTTTTTTTGCAATAAGTGGTCTTGCAATCGAAGTTCCTAGCAGATACTCGCCCTCGTAAATTGCATTTGCTCTAAACATTGGGAATACATAATCTTTTACAAACTCCTCTTGAATATCCAAAATAAACACATTCTCTGGCTTAATACCATGCTCTAGTGCCTTTTGACGCGCTGGTTCTACCTCTTCGCCTTGCCCTAAATCTGCTGTAAATGTTACAACCTCTGCACCGTACTCTTCTTGAAGCCACTTTAAAATAACACTTGTATCTAGCCCACCAGAGTAAGCTAAAACTACTTTTTTAACCTCTTTTTTACTCATTATATTTACACCTCTTAAAAAAATTGCAATATTTTACCATAATAATTGTATTATAGTTTTTAAAAAAGGCAAAACAGAATGAAACTTGGTGTAAACATAGATCATATAGCAGTTTTAAGAGAAGCAAGAATGGTAAATAGCCCAAATATTTTAGACGCCTTACCAATTTGCGACCAAGCAGGTGCAGAGCAAATTACAATACATTTGCGAGAAGATAGACGCCACATACAAGATAAAGATGTAAAAGATATTATAGAACACTCTGTGCTAGCAATTAACTTAGAGTGCGCTATAGAGCCATCTATTATAGATATAGTTTGCGATTTTTCTCCTCATCGTGCAACACTAGTTCCCGAAAAAAGAGAAGAGGTAACAACCGAAGGTGGGCTAGCAATTAGTAGCCAAAATAGAAGATTAACAGACGCAATAAGCAAGCTACAGAGCAAGCAAATAGAAGTTTCGCTATTTATCGACCCAACTAAAGATGCCGTAACTACAGCTAAAGAGCTTGGTGTAGAGTGGGTAGAGTTTCATACTGGTAAGTTTGCAAATATTTGGGCTATGCTCTATACAAATTTATCTAAGTCTAACCACACAATTAAAGAGCTAGAGCTAGATAGAGCTACCTTAAAAAGTATGCTAAAAAATGAGCTAAACACACTACAAAATGTTGCAAACTTAGCTAAAGAGTTAAATATAAAAGTAGCAGCTGGGCATGGGCTAAACTACCACAATGTTAAAGAGATAGTAAAAATTAACGCCATAGAAGAGCTAAATATAGGCCAAAGCATAATAGCAAGAAGCGTATTTAGCGGGCTTAAGAGTGCAATTATAGATATGAAAGAGCTACTAAAATGAAGAAGGTAGCAGTTAGCATTGGTGATCTAAATGGTATTGGTATAGAGATTGCACTAAGAGCACATAAAGAGATATCTAAAAAAGTTGAGCCTATATATATTATAGATAAAAGCATGCTAAAGCAAGCTAGCAAATTACTAAATATTAAAATACCAAAAGATTTTAAAACACTATCGCCAAGGGCAAAAAAGTTTAAAATAAAACCAGGAAAAGTTAGTAAAAAAAGTGGTGAATATAGCTTTTTATCTTTTGTTAATGCAATAACTTTAGCGCAAAATAAAGAGGTAGATGCCATCTTAACCCTGCCAATTAATAAAGAGTCTTGGGAAAAGGCAGGACTGAGCTATGTAGGACACACCGACTTTTTACGAGAATTTTTTAATGAGAAAGCAATTATGATGCTTGGTTGCCCTAAGATGTATGTAGCCCTATTTACAGAGCATATGCCACTTAAAGATGTAGCTAAAGAGGTTAAAACTAAAAAGCTAACTAAGTTTTTACTAAATTTACAAAAATCGCTTAATACAAATAAGCAAATTGCTGTACTTGGGCTAAACCCACACGCTGGAGACAATGGTGTACTAGGCAATGAAGAGAGTAAAATAACAAAAGCTATAGCCAAAGCAAACAAAACTTTAAAGCAAAATATCTTTGTTGGTCCAGTTGTGCCAGATATTGCCTTTACACCAAACTTTAGAAAAAACTATAAATATTTCGCAGCAATGTATCACGACCAAGGCTTAGCACCACTAAAGGCCTTATACTTTGACGAATCTATTAATGTATCTCTAAATTTATCTATATTAAGGATATCTGTAGATCATGGAACTGCATTTGATATTGCATATAAAGGTAGCAAACTAAAGCTAAATAGCTACCTAAATGCCATAGAGTATATAATTAAGGGGTAGGCTATATAGCCTCTTCTAAGCTAAACCCTAAGGCTTCGGCCTCTTTTATAAAGCTTTGTGATACCCTAATTTTAGACTCTATAATAACATCTGCTAATTTAGAGCGAACCTTTAAAGAGAGCGGGTGCGCCCCAGGGTGGCGCTGTGCTAAGCACATAAGCTCTTCTGCAATTCTGCTATCTGGCATTAAATTAATTGCTATTATAATTGGTGGTTCATCGGGCTCAGGGGTAAAGTTTTCCTCTTTTTTAATCTTTACCTTCTCTTTAGCAGCGTCATCTAAAGACTCTATTTTTAAAATAGAAGTTCTAGTAAAGTCGTCGTTTTTAGATATTTTTACCTTAAATGCAATAGGTTCATCTAGATTAAACTTCTCTTCTAGCATTTTTATGTGCTTTTCAAAGAGCATTAGCTCAATATTTCCGTGCAAATCTAGCAGCGTTGCAATACCAAACTTATTGCCCTTTTTAGATATCTTCTCTTTTACCTCTTCGACTTTACCTACAAATATAGCTTCGCTTCCATCTCCTAGCTCATCTAAGTCTGAACTTAATGTATGGTTTATTTTATCTATCTTCTCTCTATATTTATCTAGCGGATGCCCAGATACATAAAAACCTAGAGTCTCTTTTTCAAAACCTAAAATCTCTAGTGGTTCAAACTCTTCTACATTGTTTAACTCTATTTTTATATGTGTCATCTCTTCGCCACCACCAAATAGCGAATTTTCCGCTTGCTTTTTAGCTTGTGTTACCTTTTGAGAGGCATCTATAATATCCTCTATTTGCATAATTAACGAGCGTCTTGTGTAACCAAAACTATCTAGTGCACCAGCTTTAATAAGCGATTCTATAACTTTTTTATTAACCTTAGAGCCGTCGATTCTAGATATAAAATCACTTAAATCTTTAAACTCTTTATCACCTCTTGCCTCTAAAATAGATGCAATCGCAATATCTCCTGCACCTTTTATTGCACCTAAACCAAATAAAATTACCTCTTTTTCATCTACAGTACTTGCAATAAATTTTAGCCCCGATCTATTAATATCTGGTGGTAAAAGGTCTATAGACATCTTCTTAACTTCATCTACATACTTAACAACTTTTGCTGTATTATCTTTTTCTAAAGATAGCTGCGCAGCCATAAAGTCTGTTGGATAGTAAGTCTTTAGATACGATGTATAAAAGGTAATCATAGCATATGCAGCAGAGTGCGATTTGTTAAATCCGTATCCTGCAAATTTAACAATTAGATCAAATAGCTCCTCTGCAGTTGCTCTATCAAAGCCTTTTTTATGCGCCCCTTGAGCAAACTCGTCTTTAAGTTTGTCCATCTCTTCTTTAATCTTTTTACCCATAGCACGACGAACTAAGTCTGCACCACCTAGGCTAAAGCCACCAATTGTCTGCACAATTTGCATAACCTGCTCTTGGTAAACAATTACCCCATATGTCGGCTTTAATATTGGCTCTAGCTCTGGAAACATATATGTTATCTCGGCTCTTCCGTGCTTACGCTCGACAAAGTCGTTAAGCATTCCAGACTCCATAGGTCCAGGACGATACAAAGCGAGCATCGCAATAATATCTTCGAATCCACTTGGCTTTAACTTTTTAGCCAAATCTTGCATACCAGCTGATTCTATCTGAAATAGTCCTAATGTGTCACCTTTAGATATATAATCGTAAACTTTTTTATCTTGTATATCTATCTCGTTAAAGTTAATATCTATGCCGTGTCGCCCCTTAACTAGCTTTAGCGCCTCGTCAACAACAGTTAGAGTTTTAAGACCTAAGAAGTCGAACTTAATTAAGTCTACATCTTCGACATATTTACCATTATATTGCGTTGCTAGTGTGTCTTGCCCACTTGGTTTAAAAAGCGGTGTCTTATGCCATAACTCTTCGTTGCTAATAACAACACCAGCTGCGTGTGTTCCTGCATTTCTATTTAAGCCCTCTAGCGATTTAGCAAACTTCCAAACTCTTGTAGCTTGTGGATCACTATCTATAAGCTCTTTAATTTTTGGCTCTTTTTCAAACGCTTTCTCTAAGTTAATTCCAAGCTCATCAGGAATTAATTTAGCCATAGCATCAGCCTTTGCATAAGGCATATCAAGCACTCTTGCAACATCTCTAATAACACCCTTAGCCAAAAGCTTACCAAAAGTAATAATTTGCGCTACATTGTAGCGTCCATATTTGTTAATTACATAATCTAAAATCTCTTGACGACGCGATTGGCAAAAGTCCATATCGATATCGGGCATACTTACACGCTCTGGGTTCAAAAAACGCTCAAAAAGCAAGCCATAAGGCATTGGGTCGATATCTGTAATCTCTAGCGCATACGCAACTAAACTACCAGCTGCCGATCCACGCCCTGGTCCTACTGGAATACCCATTACTTTAGCTTCTCTTACAAAGTCCCAAACAATTAGCATATATCCTGGAAACTTCATGCTATTAATAATATCCATCTCTACTTTAAGTCTATCTTTGTACTCTTTGTGCTTAGAGCTATCTACATATTCTAGCCTCTTCTTTAAGCCCTCTTTAGACTCAAACTCAAACAAAACCTTATCGTTCTCTAAAGAGTACTCTTGATCTGGCTCTGGTAGTTTAAGCTCTCTTTTAGCGGCCCACTCTCTTGTAAATTTAAAATTTGGAGGTGTTGGATTACCTAGCTTTATCTCTAAATTACACTTATCTACAATCTCTTGAGTATTAATTATCGCTTCTGGAATATCTGCATAGAGTGCTGCTATCTCTTCTGGAGATTTAACATAAAACTCGTGTACACTGTGTCTTAGCCTATTTGGGTCGTCGTATAGTTTGTTCATTGCTATACACATAAAAGCTTCGTGTGCTTCGGCATCTTCTGGAAATGTGTAGTGCGTATCGTTTGTTGCTACAATTTTAATGCCAGTCTCTAGCGATAGCCTTATAATATCATCATCAATTCTAAGCTGATCACCAATACCATGGCGCATAATCTCTAAGTAGAAGTCTTCGCCAAATATATCTTTATACTCTAATGCAATCTTTTTAGCCTCGTCGTAGCCTTTTGCGCCATTTTTTAAGTTTCGCTCACTTAAATTTAAGTGCCAATTTACCTCGCCTTGCAAACAAGCAGCAGAACAAACTAAACCTTCGCTATGCTCTTTTAAAATTTTTTTATTAATTCGTGGATAGTAGTAAAAACCGTTAATATAAGCTTGCGAGCTAAGATACATTAAATTCTTATACCCTACCTCATTTTTAGCATACAAACATAGATGATAGCGCTGCTTTACAGATTTATCGTTTAAATCTTCGCTATTGTGCAAATAGGCTTCCATTCCAATAATTGGCTTTATGCCCTCTTTTTTCATGGCATTATAAAAGTCTATAGCACCAAACATATTGCCATGATCAGTCATAGCAACAGAGTCCATACCAAGCTCTTTTACTCGCTTAGCAAGTGCTTTTATCTTATTTGCACCATCAAGTAAAGAGTACTCTGTATGTAGATGCAGATGTGTAAATTTAAGCTGCGACATTAACACCCTTTTTACTATAAATATAGCAAAAATTACTAAAATTTACGATTAATTTTTTAGACTTACTCTAAAATCTTCTTTAATCCTACCATTAATATCATCTATTGCATTTTGTGTTTCAATAGTTAGTATTAAATTACCTGGTTTACTACCTCTAATGTACTCTTTTGGATCTACGCTATCGATTGTATCAGGTAGTTTATTTAGGTAATTATTTAAAAGAGTAATATCATTTTTATTACCAATTTTAGCTAATGCTCTAATTATACCAACCTTTACTCTACTGCTCTCTTTTTCAAAATTTTCTCTAAGTATCTCTAAAGAGCTAACATTTGCAATATTTTCAATTACTCTATACGCACTTAACCTTACAAATATCGATCTATCTTTTAATAATGGATAAATATCTTTTAGTAAATTTGTATTATTTTTATCTACTATATTAGACATTGCAAGCAGAGCAAAATCTTTTACTCTGCTATTTTTGCTATTTAATAGTGGCTTTAAAATTTTTAAAGAGTCCTTATCTCCAATTCTTCCAATTACTTCTATTGCTTTAGCCTTTATTTGAGTATCGCTAGATTTTAAAAATAGACCTGCAGACTCTGTTAATCTACTATCGTATAAATTCTCCATCTCTTCTAGAAGTGCCATTTTTAATTTTTTATTTCCATACTTTTTATACTGCTTAGCTTTTCTTTTAAGATAAGAGACTAAATACTCATACCTATTTTTATCTACTTTAGTTAAGAACTTTCTATATATATTTAAAAAGCTTTTCATATCTATATTTATAAATACTTTATCATCATAAAATGCACCTGCTTTATAAGAGTTTGCTACAACTTTTAAGAAGTGTGCAATATTATAAAAATCTTTTTTTGCAGAAACTTTAGATACCGCATCATACTCGTATAGACCTTGTTTATCACAACTATATGCTAAACCTCTAGAGCCATCACTCTCTCCAAACACTATTACATATGGCTCTTTTTTATCATCATTATATTTTATATAGTTTTTAACCAGCTCCTCTACAGAGTAGAAGTCTCTAGCTGGAATAAACTTTTTAATACCATCGTGCCAGCTATATAACTCTACTAACTCTTTAGGCATTGCGCAAGGTAATATACCTTTTCCTATCTCTACAGCAGCTGGTTTATCAACTTTTCTATTAATTTTTGACTCTTTTAAATAGTTATCTAATATTACTAAAGAGCTATTTAAAGAGTAGCTATTTTGACTAGATAGTGTTAAACTAAGAGCTTTATAAGATAATACCTTTTTATTAAAATCTTTAAACTCTTTATCTATATCTTCAATCTTCTCTATTTTTTCTATCTTCTCTTTTTTCTCTACTCTTGGCTTTTTAATTTTTGTTATACTGTTTGTATAATTTAGATCTTTAGTGTTACTAATTGGTGAATATACTTTGTAATATAAATATCCAGTTGCCAAAAGTATTAATATTGCCAAAACTGACTTTACTACTATTTTAAAAGTAGCTCTAGAGTTACCTCTTTTAATTTCTTTAGTTACACTGCTTTTAGCTCTATTTGTATTATATCTATCATGTAATAGCTCTTTTTGTGTTAAGCGGTTATATATAATTTCATTATTAAAATCTTCTCTATTTTTTAAATGTATATTATATAGCTCCACTATGGTTGCATCTTCATACTGCTCTCTAGAGTCATCTTTTGTTAAAGTTTCAAGTGGGTCAATTATACTTTTATTATATGTAATAAACTCATCATCTTTAAATCTTGTAGCAAAAATAGAGTTAAAATTATCTTCACTATTTAATACATTAGCCTCTAGATACAAATGAACCCCATTTAGGAGATTATAGTAGTATGCTCTATATATAATACTCTTCTTATATCTATACTCAATTAATACTCTTCTTGTAAATCCTTGCAGATATATAAACTTCTCGTATTTAGCAAGTTTTATTAATAAATCTCTATCTATATCTTTGGTTGTTATAACTCTTTTAATGTAGTTCTTATAAGAGTTATCATCTTTATTCCTTCTAAATAGGTATAGTAGCAATATAGCTACAACAATAACAGATATAGCAACAATTAATGGGTAATTCATATAAACTCTTTAAATTATTTTTATTTAATGATACACAAATTAAACATAATTTTAACTTAAGGAGATGCCATTATACGGCATAATAAGGAATTATTAGTTCATTATTACATAATATTTACAAATATACTATGTAACAATGCATAAAAGAACTGTTCTTACACACTAAGAGTGTATAAGATTTTAAATTAAGATTTTGCCTTCTCTAGGTATTTACCTTCTACTGTATCTACCTTAATAGACTCGCCCTCTAATATATGAAAAGGAACCTGAACAACAGCACCGCTCTCTAGTGTTGCTGGCTTTTTACCACCTTGTGAATCACCCTTAAAGTTTGGTGGTGTCTCTACAATTTTAAGTACTACTGTTTGTGGTATCTCTACACTAATTGCTTTACCATTATGGAAAAGTACCTCTGCTTCCATACCATCTATCATAAAATCAAATGTCTCTTTACCAACTTGCTCTCTTGTTAAACCAACTTGATCAAATGTTTCAGTGTCCATAAACTGTAAAAACTCGCCATCGTCATATAGATACTGCATTACTCTTTGCTCTAACTCTGGTACTTCAAACTTATCGCCAGCGTGTACAGTTTTTTCTATAACTTTACCAGTTTGTAAATTTTTAATCTTCATTCTTACAAACGCAGCACCTTTACCTGGCTTTACATGTAAAAACTCTGTAACTTTATAAGGGTTTTTATCTAACTCTAAACGAAGACCCTTTTTAATATCGCCCATTCCAATTGTTGCCATAGCATACTCCTAAAAAATAATGCAGATTTTACCATAAAAGTGGTTAAGATAAAGTAGTATCTACCTAACCATTATATTGGCTAGGTAGTAAATGTAATATACTATTTTACAATAGATATATTTTTAGGATCATGATGAATTGGATTTTCATCGTCTAAATCCATAGCTTTTACATTGTCCATTAAAACTGGAACAAAAATCAAAGATACAAACACAGCAGCAACTGTTCCAGAAATTAGTGCAACTCCAAGCCCACCAAATATAGGGTCGCTTGCTAGTAGTGCAGAGCCTAAAATAATTGCAACAGCAGTTAATGCAATTGGTTTTGCTCTTGTTGCACTAGCAACTGCAATTGCTCTTCGTTTCTCAACCCCTTTAGCCTCCATTAAAGATTTTGCAAAATCAATTAAAAGCAAAGAGTTTCTAGAGCTAATACCCATTAGAGCAATAAATCCAATTAAAGAGGTTGCCGTTAAAAAGAATACATCAGTAGTTACTAAATCTGCAACCCAGTGTCCAACAATAACTCCAATAATAGATAAAAAGCTTCCTGCTAATACAATACCACTTAGTGCAAAACTCTTATAATATATAACTAATAATAAGAAAATAAGTACCAATGCACCTATAAATGCACCTCCTAAATCTCTAAATGTATCAAGAGAAACTTTCATCTCTCCATCCCATCTTAATAGATACTTTTTACCTGTTTTTTTATCTGTTAAGTTTAAATCAAACATATATGTACTCATTAATTCTGGCATCTTCTCTACTTTGTACCCAAGCTTGCTAAAGTGCTCTATCATTGCATCTCTAGCCTCCAATAGAGGATAAACTTGCGACTCGTTATCAGTTTCGGCAATTACATTTATCACTCTTTTTAAATCTTTATGCATTATCATAGGTTTGGCATCAACCTCTTTTATATCTACAACTTCTGTTAAAGATACAAGCATTCCTCTTTGGTTCATTAAGTTCATAGAAGATAGCTTATTTGTTAGTGCATCTTTAGATTTTATATCAAATTTTTTACTATTTGGCTCTAGTGTTAAAAATATTCCTATCTGCCCTGCTTCGTTTTTAGAGTTTTTATGTGCAATTGCCATACCCTCGAATGCAAGATATAATATTTTATTAACCTGCTCAACACTTAAGCCACTTCTTTGAATCTTATCTTTATTTGGAATAAGCTCATACTTTTTATATGTATCATCACTCATAATATCTACATCTACAACTTTTTTAGTTTTACTTAAAACTTTTGCAACTTCAAATGATAACTCTTTAATTTTATCTAAATCATCACCAGTAACCTCAACAACAATAGAAGCCAAAGTTGGAGGCCCAGCTGGCTGTTCTATCATCTTAAGTACAGTACCCTCTACCACCTTTTCACAACTTTGCTTTAAAATAGGACGAAGGCGACTAACCATTAAAAACGACTTCTCGCTACGAGAGTGTTTATCAGTTAAATTAACCAAAAGCTCTGCAACATTTTCGCTATTTTTCATGCCAGCTCCCTTTACAAGACCTGCATAATCAAGTGGTATTCCACTACCTATATAAAGTTCCATATCTGTAACTTCTTTCTCTTTTTTAAGAATATCAATTACACACTCAGATACCTTTTTAGTCTGCTCTTTTGAGCTTCCTGTTGGAGTATCTATATATACAGAAAATGTATTATCACTCTTTCCAGGTAGCATTCTTGCTTTTACCAAGTCCATAGGTATCATTAAAACAGAGAGCATTAGTGCAATAAGTGTTAGTAAAATTACTAAAAACTTTCTCTTTTTCTCTTCTAGTATCCAATATACTAAATTTTCTAACTTATGCATTACTTACCCTCCTTTGCATCAACTTTTTTATGCTTAGGCTTCTTAAGTAGTTTTAAGCCCAAATATGGCGTAAATATATATGCAACAAATAGTGATGCAACAAGTGCAACTGGTACATTAAGAGGAATTGGCTTCATAAACGAACCCATCATTCCACCAACAAATGCCATTGGAACCATTGTTAATATAATAGCAAGTGTTGCAATATTTGTTGGTGCTCCAATTTCGTCGGTTGCTTCTACTAGTAGTACCTTCATATCTTTACTATCAACATCGTGTGCATGTAGGTGTCTATGAATATTTTCTATAACAATAATAGCAGCATCTACTAACAATCCAAGCGATAGCAAAAATGCAAATAGAGTAATACGATTAATTGTCTGTCCTGTAATATAGGCAATAAACAAAGTAACTGCTAAAATTGCAGGAACGCTAAATGTAACAATTAAAGACTCTTTAAATCCAAGCGCAAATATAAGCATACCCGCAATAATTAAAATTGTAATTACTAAATGTTGTACTAGCTCATTAACCGCTTCGTTTGCTCTCTCTCCATAATCTCTTGTTACAATATAGCCAATACCCTCTTTAGATAGCTCATCTTTATGCTCTTTTAAGAACTCTTCTACATCTTTAGATACAAAAACAGCATTCGTTCCAGCTAGCTTTGCTACAGTTAAAGTAACTTGCTCTTTTTGCTCAATATAGCTACCTTCGTTTCTTTTCTCTTTATCTTTTGCATTAACTCTACCCTCTTTCATGTCTATATAGGCACTCTTAAAGTTTTGATAATCTACTCCTCTTTCTACCCTAGCAACATCTCTTAAGTAGATAGGAGAACCCATATATTGTGCTACAATTATATTTTTAACATCTTTAATGCTCTCTATTGCATTTTTTACACCAAATATAATTAACTTATTATCTTTTGTTCTACCCTTTACATCTGGCACATCAATAGCAACCGACTCTATTGCCTTCATAATTTGCCCTAAAGATAGATTATAAGCTGTAAGTTTTCCTAAATCTACATCTACATTAAATTGTGGCTTATGAGAGCCTTTTAGTGTAGTCTTAGCAACATTATCTAATGCATTAATTTTATGCTGAAGTGTGCGTACAACTCTATACATCTTCTCATAATTAGCCTTGCTTCCCTCTTTAGGGTAAAATGCAACTGTAACAATTGGAATATCTATATCTATATCAAATGGCTTTACCATAGGTTGCATTGTACCCTTTGGTAGTTTATCCATATTTTGCATAACTTTATCGTACAACTTTAAGTTAGCATCTTCGCGGCGTTCGCCAATTTTATACATTACATTTACAATGCCAACACTATCCATTGCCATACCATATATATGGTCAATCCCCTTAATCTCTCTTAATTTTCTCTCTAAAGGGTTAACTATAACTTTCTCTACCTCTGCAGCTGTTGCACCTGGCATTGGTACAATTACCGCACCACCACTAATAGCAATTTGCGGATCCTCTTCTCTTGGCATAACTTGCAGAGCAATAAAACCTAAAAGTATTAATGCTGCACCTAAAATTGCTGTTAAAGGGTTCTTTAAAAAACCTTTAGCAAGCTTACCAGCTACATCTTTTGGTTGATAACTTATCATAACTACTCCTTAGTTTTGAATATATACTTTTGAGTACATACCAGGGAATATAGTCTTGCTACCTTTATCGAATGTAATCTTTATTTTAAACTTGTGCGTCATAGGGTTAGAGCTAGGAATTATAGATGCAATCTCACCTTCACCCTTAAAGTTTGCAGATGGTATCTCTATAGTAACTTTTTTGCCTATCTTTGCACTCTTTAGGTTAGATTCACTAATCTCTGTCATAACTTTTAAGTTACTTAAATCTGTTAAAATTAGTGCTGGCATACCTGGTATTTGTATCTCGCCCTCTTTTGCTCTTTTCATTACTATTACACCATCATTTGGTGCTTTAATTCTTAAGTACTTATATTGGTTTAACACCTCGCCCTTTTGTGCTTCGGCTTGCTCTACTTGCTTTTTGGCAATCTTTACCATATCTTTTAAATTTTTAGCACCTAGCTCTAAATTCTCTAACTCAAATTTAGACACCATACCCTTTTTAAATAATCTTTTATGACGAGCTAAATTAGTTAATACATTATTTAACTGATTTAAGTTCATCTGCAGTGCAAGTCTAGCTTGCGAAATACCCAAATCTACTTGTCTCTCTGCAGCTTCTATCTCTTTTGAGTCAATCTCATAAAGTAAATCACCCTTTTTTACAATATCGCCTTCGCTTACTTTCATATTTTTAATAAAACCCATATATCTACTTGTAATCATTTTCTGATTATCCGAAACAACAGAACCACTAAGCTCTAAACCAGATGCACTAACAATTGTAGCCAACATTGCTGCTATAATAACTATTTTTTTCATACTCTCCCCCTATCCATTTATTAAGTTTTCTAACTCTAAGATTTTTGCATTTCTTTCGTTTTTAATTTTTAAAAGCTTCATAAGCTTCTCTATCTCTAAAGACTGTTTAATTAGTAAATCTGTTATAGATACTATGCCCTCTCTATATTTTGTCTTATATGTAGAGTAGACTCTTTTTGCAAATTTATACTGCTTTTTATAGCTTCTTACTCGAGCACTTAAACTTTTAACTTCGGACTTAAGCTTACTAGCCTTTAGCCACATACCCTTTTTTGCTAATTTAACTTGTGTAGATACCTTTAGGTAGTTAACTTTTGCCTTTTGCAAAGATGCACTATCTGCACCACCATTAAATAAATTTAATTTAGCTTGCACACCAACTGTATAGAAACCTTTTTTGCTATATTTAAAAATTTTATCATTAGCATTTCCATACTCTGCAAAAGCACCAACAGTAGGCTTGAATTTAGCTTTCTCTACCTCTATAGCATCTTTTGTAATTTTTAAACCAAGTCTAGCTTTTGCTATATCTAAACTTCTGCTCTCCACTACCTCTTTTGTAACAACTGGCACTCTTGGATTATGCTTTGGCGCAACAATAGAGCTAACTTCATTATCTATTAAAAAAGATATAAAATGGTACGCTAATTCTCTATTTAAAGTTGCTTCATCTAGCATAGCCTCTACCTCTGCTAATTTTGCATCTACCTCTAAATAGTCTGTCTCTACTGCATACCCCTCTCTTTGCATCTCTTTAATTACTCTTTTTAACTTTCGTATATTACTCTTAATATTTCGCAAATTAGATATAAAACTATTAACTAATGCAACATCGTAAAATGTCTTTTTTAACTCATACTTCTTAAGCGATAAAACCTTTTGAGTATCTAGCTTACTCATTTCGTAAAGTTTAGTTGTAATCTTTTTATAGTTATTAAGCATTCCACCAGTATATAGTGGAACTTTATACTCTATCTTTGTTAAAAAGTGGTTTCTAGCTACTGGATAATTTAGATCTTTTGGTTCAATTGCTAATATAGAGCCACCACTCGCGGCTAACCCTTGCGAAAATGCACCAAAATCTCCTTTAGAGCCCATAGCGCCTTGACCAATTGCTCCCATAAAATCTGCAAAACCAAAGTCTGCAAAAGCAGCACTTCTACTTTGAACCTTAAAACCAAAAACATTACCAGCATCGTTAGAGCGCATTGCAGTTAACGATATATCTAGTGTTCCATAATTTTTTGCTTTAACTTTAGATATATCGTAAAACTTCATCATCTCATCATATTTAGATACTTTTATCTCTAAATTACTCTCTTGCAGTAGCTCTATTGCTCTATTTAAAGTTAAACGCTTTAACCCCGCATTTAAACTAATAGTAGCAATTGCTAATATAAGTAATACTATTCTCATAGGCTATCTCCATTAGTAAGTTGTTAATGAAATGTTAACATAATTTAAAACAATAAAGATTAAAAAAAGATTAATATAAAAAAATTTTAATAAAAAGATATTTTTGAAACAGTTTTAGTTATAGTTAAAACTTTTAGTATATATAAGATTAATTAATACTACAACCAAGATTACTCTTGGCAGTAGCTTGCAAGTGTACCACTTTTAACAGCTTTAAAGCTCTCTTCTCCTACTAATTGGCGAACAATCTCTAAAGCAAAACATATAGCAGTTGCAGGGCCTTTAGAAGTAATAACCTTATCTTCTACAACTACAATATCATCTACTCTATCATTTGGTCTTATCTTCTCTTCTACACTTGGGTAGCATGTATATTTTTTGCTTAAAACTCCAGCTGTATGTAAAGCATAAGGTGCAGCACACATTGCCCCAATCCACTTACCTTGTGCCTTAAACTCTTTTATAATATTTTGCGACATATTATCTTCTGTTAAGTGGTTTGTGCCACCCCAGCCACCAGGTAGTACAACTATATCGTACTCATCTACAACTGCTAGCTTTAAAGATATATCAGCCTCTACGCTAATGCCGTTTGCACCTACAACTAAATTTGTAGCAAACTCGCCATCTAAATATGCGCTTTGAGTCTCAATACCACCTCTTCTTAAAATATCTATAATAGTAACTGCTTCTATCTCTTCGAAGCCCTCTGCTAATAGTACTAATGCACTTGCCATACTCTCTCCTTTATATACTTTTGTGTGGATCGTTTTGCTCAAAGTGTTTCCACACCAATTTACCACCACCTAAAATGTGAAAATGCAAATGCTTAACCTCTTGGCCGCCATCTTCGCCAATATTTGTAATTAATCTGTATCCATTTTTATCTAGCGATAACTTTTGTGCAACCTCTTGAATAAATGGCGTCATTTTAGCCATAACTTCAGCACTAATTGAGCTAAACGAATCTACATGCACCTTTGGAATTACAAGCACATGAACAGGCGCGGCTGGATTAATATCATGAAAAGCTATAAAGTCGTCGTTTTCTAAAATCTTATTACTTGGTATTTCACCCTCTACTATTTTACAAAATATACACACACTAAACCCTTTTTTTAAGAAAATTATAGCATAATTTTTGCAAGGCTAAAGTGCTTTTGGGTACAATATCGTAATTAAAATATAAAAGAGGTCAAAATTGGAAGAGTTAAAAGTAAAAATAGAAAATTGCACCAATTTAGATGATTTAGAGACAATTAGAGTAGAAATTTTTGGCAAAAAGGGTATTTTAGCAAAAGAGTTTACTAAGCTAAAAGATATTCCACCAGCTGAAAAAAAAGATTTTGCAAAGTCTTTAAACGATAAAAAGGTAGCACTTAACGAAGTTTTCGAAACTACAAAAGCAAATCTAGAAGCAAAGGCACTAGAACAAAAGCTAGAGAGCGAAAAGATAGACATATCTCTATATGGTTACGAAACAACAAAAGGTTCTCTGCACCCTGTTAAAGATGTTATGGATAAGATTATAGACTACTTTGTAGCTTTAAACTTCTCAGTAGAGAGTGGCCCACATATAGAGAACGACTTTACTAATTTCGAGGCACTAAACCTACCAAAAAACCACCCAGCAAGAGAGATGCAAGATACATTTTTCTTTAGCGATAAGACTCTTTTAAGAACACACACATCGCCTGTTCAAATTAGAACAATGCTAGAGCAAAAACCACCAATTAGAATGATAGCCCCAGGAGCGGTATTTAGAAGAGATTACGACATAACTCATACACCAATGTTTCATCAGATAGAGGGGCTTGTAGTTGGCGAAAAAGGCGAAGTTAGCTTTGCAAACTTAAAGGCAATTTTAACAGACTTCTTACACCATATGTTTGGAGAGGTAGATGTAAGGTTTAGACCAAGTTTCTTCCCGTTTACAGAGCCAAGTGCCGAGGTAGATATTAGCTGTATCTTCTGCGAAGGAGAGGGTTGTAGAGTATGTTCACACACAGGCTGGCTAGAGGTTTTAGGTAGCGGTGTAGTTGATCCTAATGTATTTAAAGCAGTAGGTTACGAAGATGTAAGTGGTTACGCCTTTGGTTTAGGTGTTGAGAGATTTGCAATGCTTTTACATAAAGTACCAGATTTAAGATCGCTATTTGAGGGTGATATTCGTTTATTGGAGCAGTTTAGATGATAGTTACAAAAAGTTGGTTACAAGAGTATATAGATTTAAAAGATATCGACAACGATACACTATATAAAAGATTTAACGAAATAGGTTTAGAGGTTGACTCAATAACTACATATAACATTCCTGCTGGTGTAGTTGTTGGCGAAATTATCTCTTGCGAAAAGCACCCAGATGCAGATAAACTAAATGTTTGCCAAGTAAACACAGGCGACGAAGTTGTTCAAATTGTATGTGGCGCTAAGAATGTAGTTAATGCTAAGTGGGTAGCAGTTGCAACTGTTGGCGCTGTACTAGGCGATGATTTTAAAATTAAAAAAGCAAAACTTAGAGGTGTAGAGAGCTTAGGTATGATATGCTCTAGCACAGAGTTAGGACTACCAGAGCTAGAAGATGGTATTATGATACTAGATAACAGCATTGGTGAGCTAGTAGCAGGTAAAGAGCTAAATAGTTACGAAAAATTTGCAGATACTGTTATAGAGTTAGAGATAACAGCAAATAGAGGCGATTGCCAAAATATTCATGGTGTAGCAAGAGACTTAAGTGCTGCATTAAAAAAAGATTTAATAAACTTTGAATTCGAGCCAAAAAGCAGAACACAACTAGGTGTAGCAAAAGAGCTAAGCATAACAGCAGATGATGCACCAATTAGAGTAATCTACTCAATTTGCAATATAAAAGAGCTATCTGTAAACTTTTTACAAAGACTAAGAGTTGCATTTACTAATGTAGATGCTAAAGATACACTAGAGCAGCTATTAGCATACGCAAGACACGAGAGTGGCGTAGTAAATAGAGCTTACGCTTTTGATAAACTAGCTACAGACTCTAAAGTATCTCTAAATATAGTTAAAAACGATAACTCTACAGTAGATATTATATGTAACAACAAAGTAATATCAACAATTGGTGTTAGCCAAGCAGATGAGTTTAAAGCAACTAACGAGAGCAAAAAAGTTCTACTTGAGTGCAGCTACATAGACCCAGACTTTGCAATAGAGGGAGTATCTAGCAACAAACTAGAGAGCGACGAGCTATACTACTACAGCTCTAGAGGAAGCGAGCCAATAGTATCATATGGTGTAAGTGTTTTACAAAAGACAATATGCGCTAATAGCGATATAGAGTTCTCTAGTGGCGACGCAAAAGTTGGCGAGAGAGTAGCACCAAGAAAGATAAAACTTGATATTAATGAAGTTACAGATATTATAGGATACTCTCTGCCAAAGGGTGAAATAGCAACTATTTTACAACTACTTGGCTATAGCGTTAATAAAGTTGCAGAGAATACATTTAGCGTAGAGATACCTCCACACGCACACGATATTAAAAATATTCAAGATATATCAGAAGAGATTATTAGAATTTATGGTATCGATAATATCGAATCTAAAGCATCTGTAATAGTAGAGAAAAATAGAATTACAAATACCTACTTAACTTTTAAAAACTTAAGAGATATTAGAGAAACAGCAGTAGGTAGCGGATATTTCGAGGCACTAACATACGCATTTGCAAACAAAGAGCTACTACAAAAATATGGTTTTGAGACACTAGAGGATAACTTAGAGCTATTAAACCCAATTGTAAAAGAGCTAAATACTCTAAGAAGCACAATTTTAGTAAACCTTTTAGAAGCTGCAAGCAAAAATGTAAAATATGGTAAAAAGAGCATTAAGCTCTTCGAAGCTGGTGTAGTATTTAATAGCAAAAGAGAAGAGAGTCAAAAAATTGCATTTGTATTTAGTGGTCAAGCACAAAGAGCCTCTATAGTAAACTCTGCAAAAGAGAAACTTGTAGATATAGATAGCTTTACTAAGAGTATTGGCTCTATTATTGGCGACTTTACACTGAAAGAAACAGAAGCTAAAAATACTCTAATGCACCCATATATTAGTGCAGATATTATTAAAGATGGCGAAGTTATAGGTTACCTATCTAAGCTACACCCACTAGCAGCATCTGATTTTGATTTAAAAGATACATTTATTGCAGAGGTAGATTTAGAGGCAATCTTGCCTAAGCACATTAACGCAACTGCTCTTTCTAACTATCAGGCAGTTAATAAAGATCTATCGATAGTTGTAGATGGCGACTTAAGTTTTTACAAAGTAGCAAAAGTTTTACAAGAACTTAAAGCTAAAGAGGCACTACTTAAAGACTTTTATCCACTAGATATCTATAGCGACGAGTCACTAAAAGATAAAAAGAGTTTAACTATAAGATTTACTCTACAATCAGACACAAATACGCTAAGCGATAAAGAGATAGAGAGCGTAATAAACGAAGCACTAGAACTTTTAAAGAGCAACTTTAATGCGGAGTTAAGATGAAAATAGCAAGAGTAAGCAAAGTAGAATCTAGCTTTAATTTAGAGTGCAACGATATAGCACCAGATAAATCTATATCTCATAGATGTGCTATGTTTTCTCTGCTAAGTGATAAACCATCTGTTATTAAAAACTTTCTAAGAGCCGAAGATACGCTATCTTCTTTAAATATAGCAAAACTACTTGGCTCTAAGGTAGAAGATAGTAACGATACAATAGTAATTACACCACCAAAAAAGCTGCAAGAGCCATTTGATATACTAGATTGTGGTAACGCAGGAACAGGTATGAGGCTATATTGTGGACTACTAAGTGCAATTGATGGCAGCTTTGTATTAACTGGCGACAAATACCTTCGTTCTCGCCCAATGGCAAGGGTGGCTAACCCACTTCGCGAAATTGGTGCAAAAATTGACGGTAGAGAAAACGGAAATAAAGCCCCACTACACATTAGAGGTGCTAAGTTAAAGAGCTTTAAGTACCACTCTAAAATAGACTCTGCGCAAGTTAAATCAGCACTAATTTTAGCAGCTTTAAATGCCGATAAGAAGAGTTACTATAAAGAGAATCTACTAAGTAGAGACCACACAGAAAGAATGTTAAATGGTATGGGTGCATCTATTAAAAATGTTAATATTGATAACCAAGAGTATATAGAGATTACACCTTTAAGTAAACCTCTTGAGCCACTAAATATTACAGTACCAGCAGACCCAAGTAGTGGTTTTTTCTTTGCTGTAGCTGCTGCAATAGTTAAAGATGCAAAAGTAGTTATAAAAAATGTAACTCTAAACCCAACAAGAGTAGAAGCTTATAAAGTTTTAGCACTTATGGGTGCAGATATAGAGTTTAAACTTACAGAAGATAAGTACGAGCCAATAGGCGATATTATAATTAAAAATAGTGGGCCACTAAAGGCGGTAGAGGTAAGTAAAAATATTGCTTGGCTCATAGACGAGCTACCTGCCCTATCGATTGCTATGGCAGTTGCAAATGGTGTTAGCACTGTAAAAAATGCAAAAGAGCTAAGAGTAAAAGAGAGCGATAGAATTACTAGCGTAATAGATGCTCTTAAAAGTTGCCACATTGAGTGCCAAGAGTTCGAAGATGGCTACGAAATTAAAGGTGGAGTAATAAGTGGCACAACAGTAAATAGTTGTGGTGACCATAGAGTTGCTATGAGCTTTGCAATTGCTGGGCTACTAGCTAACATGGAGATAGAAGATACAGAGTGTATAGACACTTCATTTCCAAACTTTTTCGAAATTTTACAAAATATAACAGAGGTTAAAGTTGAAGATAGAGCTAGCTAAGAGTTATGGATTTTGCTATGGTGTTAAAAGGGCTATAGAGATAGCTGAAAAAAACCCTAAAAGTGCAACTTTTGGACCGCTAATTCATAACAAAGACGAAATAAACAGACTAAAAGTAAACCACAATGTAGGTTTAGTAGAAAATATAGAAGATGCCCTAACACACGATACTATAATAATTAGAACACACGGCATTACAAAAGAGAGGCTAAAAACTCTTAAAAAAGAGGGCAAAAAAGTAATTAACGCTACTTGCCCATATGTTACAACACCACAAAATATAGTAGAGAATATGAGCAAAAAGGGCTACACTATTGTAATTTTTGGAGATAAAAATCACCCAGAAATTCAAGGTGTATCTAGCTACGCAACAGACCCAGAGAGAACCCACATAGTATTAGATGCAAACGACTTAATTGGTCTACCACTTGGATCTAAAGTAGCTGTTGTAGCACAAACCACAAGAAAACCCGAAGCCTACCAAAAAATAGTTGCCTCATTGGTTGTAAGAGCTGCGGAACTTAGGGTATTTAACACAATATGTAACGCAACATTTGAAAACCAAGATGCAGCAGCAGAACTTGCACAAAAAGCAGATGTAATGATAATTATAGGCGGTAAAAACTCATCTAACACAAAACAGTTACACTCAATTTGTAAAAAATATTTAGATAACTGCTACCACATAGAAAACGAAAGCGAAATAGATGCCTCTTGGTTTAAAAATAAGAGCCTATGTGGCATATCAGCTGGTGCTTCTACTCCAGATTGGATAATAGATAATGTGATAAAAAGAGTTAAAGAGGTCTCTAAATAACTCTTTATCACTCAAAATTACTCTTAAATTTTATATTTTCTACTCATTTTAAATAAAAAATAGTATAATATTTGCCATATTTGGTAAAAGGGATAGGTTAATGAAGTTCGAAGATATCGAAATTGAAGATGTAGACTTTGGAGCAATGCTTGAAGAGTCATTTAAAAAAGAAGAGAGCGGAAGCGATTTAGTAGAGGGAACAATTGTTAGAATTAGTGAGGACGATAACCAAGCTATTATTGACATAGGTCGTAAAAACGAGGCAATTATTTCACTTGATCAACTAAGAGGCGAAGATAACAGTGTAGCGTTTAAAGAGGGTGATAAGCTAGAAGTAGTTATTACTGGCTACAAAGGCGAGAGACCAATGGTTTCTTACGATTTAGCTCAAAAAAGAGCTGCAATGAACGAATTTATTGCTGAGTACGACGAAACTCAAGAGTATATAGTAGAAGGTACTATTACTAAGAAAAATAAAGGTGGCTTTATTGTTGATTGTGATGGTTTAGAGTTCTTTATGCCTCGTACACTATCTTACATTAGTAATAAAATAAACCCAATTGGTAAGAAAATTAAAGCTGTTATCGTAAAAGTAGAAAAAGATAACGGCTCTGTTGTAGTTTCTAGAAAAGAGCTAATAGAGAGAGAAAAAGGTAAAGTAGAAGAGATT
Organism: uncultured Nitratifractor sp.; assembly: GCA_964517485.1. Taxonomy (GTDB): domain Bacteria; phylum Campylobacterota; class Campylobacteria; order Campylobacterales; family Sulfurovaceae; genus JAADEQ01. The sequence goes on from CAZFCZ010000020.1 coordinate 42,787, forward strand.
GTTAAATCTATCTCAGAAGCTACAGAACCTGTAAATGGTGTTGTTAAAAAGATAACTAGCTACGGTATGTTTGTAGATGTTGGTGGAATTGACGGTTTAGTTCACTACTCTGAGATCTCTCATAAAGGGCCAGTTAATCCGGCTAAATACTATAACGAAGGCGACGAAGTTAAAGTTAAAATGATAGATTACGATAAGAAGAAAAGACATCTTTCTTTATCTATTAAAGCAGTAGCTTCTAACCCATGGGATAAAATTGATGACATTATTGAAGTTGGCGATACAATTCAAGTAACAGTTAGCAATATCGAGCCATATGGTGTATTTGTAGATTTAGGCGAAGATTTAGAGGCATTCTTACATGTTTCAGAGATCTCTTGGGACAAAAATGTAAAACACCCTAAAGATTACTTAACAGTTGACGAAGATATTAATGTAGAGATTATAGAGATTGATAAAGAGAACCAAAGATTAAGAGTAAGTCTTAAGAAGCTTCTTCCAAAACCAATCGATGCATTTAGAGCAGAAAATAGCGTTGGTAACAGCGTTAAAGGTAGCGTAACATCTATTACTGACTTTGGTGCGTTTGTAAAGGTAGGCGAAATAGAGGGTCTACTACACAACCAAGAGTGCTCATGGGACAAAGGTGTTAAGTGTAAAGATATCTTAAAAGTTGGCGACGAAGTAGAAGTTAAAATTATTAATATAGATTCAGAAAACTCTAAAGTATCTCTTAGTAAAAAAGCTCTAGAAGAGTCTCCTGCACAAAAGTTTGCAACTACTCATAAAGTTGGAGACATTATAGAAGGAACTGTAAAAGATAAAAAAGAGTTTGGTGTATTTATTACTCTAGAAGATGGTGTAGATGCACTTATTAGAAGCGAAGATCTTTATCCATTAAAAGAAGAAGAGATAGAGAAGGGTCAAAATATTCAAGCAGTATTAGTATTTATCGACTCTAAAAAAGATAGAATTAGAGCTTCTGTTAAAAGATTAGAGAAGCAAAGAGAGAGAGATGCTCTTAAAGAGTATAGCGATGATAGTTCAATTAACTCTCTTGGTGAATTAATTAAAAAATAACTTTAAGTTTGGGAAAATAGATGAGCAAATATAAAATAGTAGTGTGTGACCATATTCATCAAGATGGATTAAGCATACTCGAGAACTCTAACGATATCGAGTATATTAATGCAGCAGATGAACCAAAAGATAAATTAGTAAAAGAGATTATAGTAGATGCCGATGTAATTATTACAAGAAGCTCTACTGATGTAGATGAGTTTCTTTTAACACATGCTAAAGAGTTAAAAGCAATTGTTAGAGCAGGCGTTGGTGTTGACAATGTAGATATTGATGGTTGTTCTAAAAAAGGTATAGTTGTAATGAATGTTCCAACTGCTAACACAATAGCAGCAGTAGAGCTTACTATGACTCATATGCTCTCTTGCGTTCGTCAATTTCCGTATGCACACAACAACTTAAAACTAGACAGAGTTTGGAGACGCCAAGACTGGTATGGAACTGAACTAAAAGATAAAAAATTAGGTATTATAGGTTTTGGTAATATTGGTTCTCGTGTAGGTATTCGCGCAAAAGCATTCGAGATGGATGTAGTTACATACGACCCATACATAGACCCAACAAAAGCTACAAATCTAGATATTAAATATACAACAAATTTTAGTGATATTTTAGATTGCGATATTATAACTATTCATACACCAAAAACTGAAGAGACAATAGATATGATTGGCAAAGAAGAGATTGCCAAAATGAAAGATGGTGTTGTACTTATTAACTGTGCTAGAGGTGGTTTATATAACGAAGAGGCTCTAGTAGATGGGCTAAAAAGTGGTAAGATTCATATGGCTGGAATTGATGTATTTAACAAAGAGCCAGCAACAGACCACCCTCTACTAGATTTAAACAATGTTACTGTTACACCACATCTTGGTGCAAACACTAAAGAGTCTCAAAGAAATATTGCCATTCAAGCAGCAGAAAATGCAATAGCATCTGCAAGAAATATATCTTATCCAAATGCTCTTAACCTACCTATTAAAGAGTCTGAGCTTCCTAGCTGTGTTAAACCATATCTAGAGCTTATTCAAAAATTAGGAAACATGAGTGCACAAATTACTAAAAGTGGTGTAAAATCTATTAAAGTAATTAGCGAAGGCGACATTGGAGAGTACTTAGACTCATTTGCAACTTTTGCAACTGTTGGAGTACTTAGCGAATCTTTAGCAGACCAAATTAACTATGTTAATGCCGAGTATGTAGCTAAAGATAGAGGTATAGAGATAGAAAAAGAGTCTATTAACAACACAAGTGGTTTTAAAAACTTACTTACACTAAAACTTACTACACAAAGTGGAAATGTAGTTAAAATTAGCGGTACTGTATTAGAAGAGTCACTACAAAGAGTTGTAGAGATAGACGACTACGCACTAGACCTTGAGCCAAAAGGTAAGCTAATTCTATTTAAAAATAGCGACGAGCCAGGCGTTATAGGAAATGTAGGCTCTATTATTGCAAAACACAATATAAATATATCTGACTTTAGACTTGGAAGAAACAAAAACTCTCAAGCACTAGCAGTTATAAAAGTTGACGAAGATATAACAAAAGAGCTAATAGAAGAACTTTCTAAACTACCAGCTTGCATAAGCGTTAAGCCAGTAATTTTATAATTGCAAGATAGAGAGTTTATCTCTCTATCTAAATTCCATAATCTTTTCCATAGTTTTCTACTACAAAATCTATATCTTTATCACCTCTACCGGATAAATTTATTAATATATCACCAGAACCCTCTTTTGCTAATTTAAATGCATATGCTAATGCATGAGAACTCTCTATAGCTGGTATAATACCTTCTAGTCTAGACAACTCAAAGAATGCATCTATTGCATCTTTATCATTAATATATCCATAATTTACTCTACCTAAATCTTTTAAATAACTATGTTGCGGACCTACCGATGGATAATCTAATCCACTAGCAACCGAATATACCTCTGCTGGCTCGCCATTTTCATCTTGAAGCATATACGACTTAAAACCATGCATTACACCAGGTTTACCATGTGTTATTGTAGCTGCATGCTCTCCTAATGTATTTATATCTCTACCTGCTGGCTCAACACCATGCATTGTCACATCTTTATCATTTAAAAATGCTGTAAATAGACCCATTGCATTAGAACCACCACCTACACAAGCAACTAAATTATCTGGCAATTTACCTCTCATCTGTAAAAATTGTTCTCTTGCTTCTACTCCAACTATAGACTGAAAATCTCTTACCATTCTAGGGTATGGGTGTGGACCAACAACAGAACCAATACCAAATAGTTGTGTCTGTGGGTCTTGTAAATACGCTCCAAATGCCGAATCTACAGCTTCTTTTAATGTCTTTCTACCATGTGTAACAGGAACAACATTTGCACCTAATATTTTCATTCTTACAACATTAGGATACTCTTTAGCAATATCTACCTCTCCCATATGTATGTCGCACTCTAAACCAACTAATGCAGCTGCAGTTGCAAGAGCCACACCATGTTGTCCTGCACCTGTTTCTGCAATTAACTTCTTTTTACCCATCTTTTTAGCAAGTAGTGCTTCGCCTAAACAATGATTTATCTTATGTGCACCCGTATGATTTAAATCTTCTCTTTTTAAATATATATCTGCACCATACTTTTTAGATAAGCTCTTTGCATAAAAAATAGGGCTAGGTCGCCCAACATAGTGCTTATAAAGCTCTGCTAACTCATTTAAAAAACTTTCATCTTCTCTTATCTCTTCGTAAGCCTCTGTAACTTGATCCATAATAACTTGAAGCTCAGGCGGTATAAAACTACCTCCATACTCTCCAAAATAGCCCTCATCATTTGGTAATTTACAATTAAAAATATTTCTAGCCATAATATCTCCTCCTTAAATAGATATTACTATTTTACAATAATTTAAAATCAAATCATAAATATTGCTGATATAAACATCAATTATAATTATATATATTACTAAAAGTGTAGTTATTTAAGTAGTTAAGTAAAAAAAGCTAAAATTAAAATAAAGATGACTCATCTTGGCAATCTAGCATACACTCTTGATTTGTTTGTAGCTCTTCGCTAAGGCAGCATGTGCAAGAGCTACATAGGTATTCGTAGTTATTACTATTTAGATATATCTCTTCATCAGGACTAAACTCTTTATAGCATTTAGAGCAGTATTTTGTAACACCATTTATTACTCTGTCTCTATTGCTCTCTGGAATAAAAATATCAAGATTAATTTGTACCATTTTCTATCTCGCTTATCATCTTTTTAGCATCTTCTAAAGTTGGCTCTAACTCTAGTGCTTTTTTATAAAGCTCTAGTGCCTCTTTGTACTCTTTTAAATCGTAAAGTGTATTAGCATAATTAAAGTAGTATGGCGCGTATGTACTATCTAGCTCTAAAGCCTTTTTGTGGTGTTTTATTGCCTCTTCGTTTAGCTCTAGCTTATGTAGAGTATTTGCTAATAAATTATGCGTTAAGTCGTCTTGATTATCTTGATTAAGTACCTTTGTAAAATTCTCTTTTGCTTGGTTATAGTTTTGCTCTTGCAAACTTAGAGTACCTAAAATTCTTAGTGCTTCTAAATTGTTTGGCTCTCTAATAAGAAGAGCTTGCAAAGCCTTATTTGCTTCTGTAATATCATCTTTTTCTAAAGACTCTTTTGCCATATTTAGCAGCTCTTGCTCTCTGGTTATTTTTTGCTCAATATTAGGCTCTACTTTTTTAAATATCTTATCTGGTCTGCTAACTCCACCAACTTGCTCATTTGGCACTTTTGGCTCAAAATCTACACCTCTTTTTGGGTGATTACCACTAAATAGTTGTTTAAAAAATAGTGCAAATATTGTAACTGCTAACGCTAATAGTATTAATTGAAATTCACTCATATTACTCCAAAATATTTTGCTTAATAACTTAGTATAAACAATTTGTTATAAAGAAGAGCTAAATTTTTATGCTATAATTCTATAAAAATTTTAAAGGAAACTACAATGAGTTTAAAAGAGCAAATCAAATCAGATATTAAAGATGCTATGAGAGCTAAAGATGTTACAAAAAGAGACACACTAAGAAATTTAAATGCAGCTATAAAGCAGATTGAGGTAGATGAACGCAAAGAGCTAAACGATACAGATGTAGAGGCAATACTTACAAAGTACCTTAAACAAAGAGAAGACGCACTAACACAATTTAAAGAGGCAAATAGAGACGACTTAGTTGCAAAAGAAGAGGCTGAAATAGCGATAGTAAAGGCGTATCTGCCAGAACCACTAAGTGACGAAGAACTTAAAGCGATGCTTCAAGATATAGTAACAGAGCTTAATGCAACAGCTATGAAAGATATGGGTAAAGTTATGGGTGCAATAAAACAGAAGGCTGGTTCTAAAGCTGATGGTGGAAAAGTAAATAAATTTTTTAAAGAAATTATAAGCTAACTTAACTATTATTGAAGAACAATAATATCAAAAGGAGATTAGATGAGAAAGTTTACAAGCTTTGTAGCAGCAGCTGCATTAATGAGTGGTTTTGCATATGCAAAAGAGATTAAAGTAGGTGTTGTACTACCACTAACAGGTGGAATCGCGGCATTTGGCGAAACTAGTAAAAGAGGTTTAGATATTGCTAATGAGCAAAATAACAAACTTAGCAATGGCGACACTGTAAAATTAGTATATGTTGATGACAGAAGCGATAAAGTAGAAGCTGCAACTGCAGTAAAAAGACTTCTTGATAAAGATAAAGTAACAGTAATTTTAGGTGAGGTTGCATCTTCTAACTCTATGGCTATGGCACCAGTTGCAGAGAAAGCTAAAACTCCTATGATTACTCATGCATCAACAAACCCAAGAGTTACAAAGGGCAAAAAATATGTAACTAGAGCTTGCTTTATCGACCCATTCCAAGGTGCAGTTATGGCTAAATATGCACTAGATGCTAATTTAAAAAATGCTGTTGTTATAACAGATGCTAAACAAGACTACTCTGTAGGTCTATCTAAGGCTTTCAAAAAAGCTTACGAAGCTGCAGGTGGTAAGATTGTAAAGACAATTTTAATTAACTCTGGAGATAAAGACTTTAATGCACAAGTTGCTGCAATTAAAGCTGCTAACCCAGATATTATTGCATTTACTGGCTACTATAACGAAGCAGCTCTTTTAGCTAAACAATCTAGAGACATGGGTGTTAAAACGCCATTTATTGGCGCAGATGGCGTTGGTTTTCCAGAGTTAGTTAAAATTGGTGGTAAAGCTAGCGAAGGTTTTATGTACACAGACCACTTTAACGAAGCAGCTGCTAGCTCACAAGAAGCAAAAGCATATGTAGAGAGTTACCACAAAAAATACAATAAAACTGCAGACTCTATGGGTGCACTTGCAGCAGACGCGTATGGTATGATTTTACAAGCTATGAACAACTGTATTGCAAGCAAGAAAGCTAGTGACGATAAAGAGTGTATTAACTCTAACCTAAGAGGAACTAAAGATTATAAAGGTATTACTGGTGTAATTACTATTAACGAAAATGGTGATGCTGTAAAATCTGCAGTTGTTAACCAAGTTAAAGATGGCAAGTTTGCATATAAAACAACTGTAAATCCATAAGCGTATATCTTCCCACTTTGGGGAGATACAATTAGTATTCTAATTCTTTCTTTTATTTATAGAGATAATTACAATCCAAATTTATAAAGGGTATATATGGATTTTCAAACCTTTTTACAACAACTTGTAAATGGTGCAAGCTTAGGTAGTATGTATGCGTTAATAGCTATTGGATACACAATGGTTTATGGCGTATTAAGGCTAATTAATTTTGCACATGGCGATATTATGATGGTTGGCGCTTTTATGGCGCTTGTTTTAAATCAGGCTGGGTTACCATTTGAACTTGCAGTCTTAGGTTCTATTATAATTTCTGCACTTATTGGTATTTTAACCGATAAAATTGCCTACAAACCACTAAGAGATGCTCCTAAAATTTCACTTTTAATTACTGCAATTGGTATTAGCTTTTTTTTAGAAAATCTATTTAATGTAATTTTTGGTGGCATTCCAAAAGCTTTTAAAGCACCAGAGTATTTAACTAAAATTTTTCATGTAGGCGAGATTTATCTGCCAATTTCTGTAATAATTATACCAACTGTAACACTTATAATTTTAGCAGTTGTACTTTGGATACTTTATAAAACAAAATATGGTATGGCAATTAGAGCCCTAGCTTTCGATATATCTACAGTTAGATTAATGGGTATAAATGCAGATAGAATTATTATGATTGTATTTATAATAGGCTCATCTCTTGCAGCAATTGGTGGTATATTTTACGCTGTAAGCTACCCATCTATAGACCCACTTATGGGAATTATAGTCGGATTAAAAGCCTTTGCTGCTGCTGTACTTGGCGGTATTGGTAGCGTAGGAGGGGCAGTTATTGGGGGCTTTATACTTGGCTTTACCGAAATTTTTGTAGTAGCTACTTTTCCTGAACTTGGCGGATACAAAGATGCATTTGCATTTTTCTTCTTAATTTTGGTTCTACTATTTAGACCTACTGGTATTATGGGTCAAGATTTAGAACGCGGAAGATTTTAGGAGATTGCCATGAATAAACTTATAAGAAATCTAATATTAATTGCTGCTACTTTAGCATTTATATTCTACGCACAATATACTTTCGACTCATACACACTTAGTATCTTAAAAAATATTGGAATATTTGCTATACTTGCACTAAGTTATAACTTAATTAATGGAGTTGCTGGGCAATTCTCTTTAGAGCCAAATGGATTTGTTGCAATTGGTGCTTACTTTACAGCAATACTACTAATTCCATCGGAGACAAAGCTAGATATGTTTGCTCTTGTAGATCCAGCACCAATAGTGCTACAATCTAATATGCCTTTTTTACCTGCTGTATTAATTGGCGGTGTTGCGGCAACTCTTGTAGCGATGCTATTATCTTTTCCAGTATTTAGAGTTAGAGGCGACTACTTAGCTATTGTAACACTAGGATTTGGTTTTATTATTAGAATTTTTGCTATAAATAACCCAGCATACACAAATGGTGCAATGGGCCTTAACGATATTCCAGAGATTGCAAACTTTGTATGGATTGGAGTAATTGCAATTGTTACTTTTATAGTTATGATTCATATTATATACTCTAAGTATGGACGCGCCATGAAATCAGTAAGAGACGACGAAGATGCGGCAACTGCAATGGGTATAAACACATTTAAAATCAAAACCTTAGCATTTATGACAAGTGCTTTTTTCGAAGGTATAGGCGGTGGATTGCTAGCATCTATGCTTACAACTATTACACCAGATCAGTTCTCGTTTTTACTTACATTCCAACTACTAATTATTATAGTTTTAGGTGGATTAGGTAGTATGAGTGGCGCAATATTTGCAACAATTTTAGTAATGGGTGGTATGGAGATGCTAAGATTCTTAGACGAAGAGATAACACTATTTGGAGTAGAATTTGGCGCACACCCAGGCCTTAGAATGGTAGCATTTTCTATTGTGTTGCTACTAATGATGCTATATGCAAGAAAAGGTATTTTTGGAGACAAAGAACTTACAGAAATTATTAAAAGTAAAAAGAGTAACAAATGAGTAATACTATTTTAAATATACAAAATGTTACAATGAAATTTGGTGGAGTAACAGCTATAGATAACCTTAGTTTTTCTCTTAAGCAGGGGCAAATTTATGGTTTAATAGGTCCAAATGGTGCTGGTAAAACAACAATTTTTAACATAATTACTGGTGCTCTGTATCCAACAGAGGGTAAAGTAATTTTTGAAAACAACGACATTACAGGTACAAAGCCAAACAAAGTTGTCTACAAAGGCATAGCAAGAACATTTCAGAATATTAGACTATTTAAGAGTATGAGTGTATTAGATAACATCTTAATAGGCTTTGATGCCCAAGCTAACTATAGCTATTTAGAGGCTATACTTAGATTACCTCGCTACTTTAAAAGAGAAAAAGAGATAAACGAAAAAGCCCATAAACTACTAAAAGTTTTTGAAATAGAAGAGTTTGCTAACTCTAACGCTACAGCACTAAGTTATGGTAACCAAAGAAAAGTAGAGATTGCAAGAGCAGTTGCTACCAACCCTAAACTACTGCTACTAGACGAGCCTGTAGCAGGTATGAACCCAAACGAAACTGCAGAGTTATCAGAGATTGTACATAAATTAAAAGAAGAATTTAATCTATCTATTCTTTTAATTGAGCACGATATGAAGTTTGTTAATGCAATGTGCGAAGAGCTTACAGTGCTAGATTACGGAGAGAAAATATTCGAAGGCAAACCAGCCGATGCCATAGTAGATAAAAAAGTAATATCTGCATACTTAGGAGATTTTAAACATGCTTAAGATAAAAAACTTAGAGGTTAAATATGGAGTTATAGCTGCTCTAAGAGGTATTAATTTAAATGTAAAAGCTGGTAATATTGTTACACTAATTGGTGCTAACGGAGCTGGTAAGACATCTACACTAAATGCTATAGTAAATAGTGTTAAAAAGAGTGGAGAGGTTATATTTAATACTACAAATATAAGCAAATTAACTACTGATAAAATTGTAAAAGAGGGGCTTGCACTAGTGCCAGAGGGGCGTAAAATATTTATTAACCTCACTGTAGATGAAAACCTAAGAATGGGCGCTTTTAATAACAGCAGCAACAATATAGATGAACTAAAAGAGAGTGTTTATAAGCGCTTTCCAAGACTTAAGCAAAAAATTAATCAAATGGGTGGAACACTAAGTGGAGGAGAGCAACAGATGCTCGCTATTGGTAGAGCCTTAATGAGCCAACCTAAAATGCTAATGCTAGATGAACCTAGCTTAGGTTTAGCACCCAAAATAATTGGAGAAGTTTTCGAAATTATTACAGAGTTAAAACAAGATATTCCAATTTTACTTGTAGAGCAAAATGCTTTTGCCGCTCTACAAATTGCAGACTATGGCTATGTATTAGAAAATGGTTCAATTACTTTAGAAGATGATGCAAAAAATCTTTTAGGCAACGATGCCGTTAGAACTAAATATCTTGGTGGCTAAATAGACCTTCTATTTAGCTATCGTCTCAAACTTGCAACTTAAAATCTCTTTTTCATTACTATAAATATAGGCTTCAAATATATCACCTATATTGTACGAGCCTACACCTTTTGGAGTACCACTCATTATAATATCGTTATCTTCTAGGCTCATAAAAGTATTAACCTCTTTAATGATTGTATCTATTTTATATATCATTAAATCGTAATTAGCCTCTTGAGTTAGCTTTCCATTTATAAACAGTTTAAAACTTAAACTCTTAATATCACCGCTAAAGTCTATAAACTCGCTAAAAACTGCAGAGTTATCAAACGCTTTTGCTCTCTCCCAAGGTAGCCCTTTGCTCTTTGCATACTCTTGTGCATCTTTATTTGTTAAATCCAAACCAAAGCCTACACCTGCTATTTTGCCACTCTTTATTAAAAAACATAACTCACCTTCGAACCTATGTGTAGTGCTAAAGTAATAAAGTGTATTAGTAATTGCAGAGTTTGGCTTATTAAAAAGTACCATAAACTCTGGCATATCGTTATTTAACTCTTTTATATGCTCTACATAGTTTCTACCAACACACACTACCTTACTTGGCTCTACAAATATTTTATTCAATTTTATACTATTCATAATTTAACCTTTATCTTTTTGTAGATATTATACCCTAACACAAATTATTAGAAGGAAACATATGTACATAGCAATACCAGTAGATAAAAATAAAAATATAGCTAAAATGTTCGATGCAAAAGAGTGGGCTATAATAGAGTTCGACGAAGGTGTAGTAAAAAGCACCAAATATGTACCAACTTGGAGCGAGCACGGTGTTGATTGGCTAGACTTTGTTGTGCTAGATAACAAATTCGAAAACAGCATAGACTTTCTTAACGAAGGTATTATGGTGCTAAACAGACGCCAAGAGCAAAACAGCATAGAAGAGATTATGGAAGCATTTAAATTTAAAGAGCTAGACGAAGCAGGTTTTTAATGCAAAATAAGCTATACAACCTACAAGAGCGCCCCAATAAAGAGTTAATTACAACACAAGATGGCACACAAACTCTATACTCTAAAGAGTTCGACGAGTGCTACCATTCTACAAAAGATGGCGCACTAAAAGAGAGTCTAAATAAACATATAATACCAGCATTTAAGCTACAAAATAAAGGCTCTTTAGTAGTGCTAGATATCTGCTACGGCTTAGGCTACAACACTCTAACAACTATATACTACTATCAAAAACATAGACCTAATACAAAGCTACATATAATCGCACCAGAATTCGACAAAGAGCTTGTAGAGTCGCTAAAAGATTTTAACTACCCAAAAGAGTTTAATAACCTAAAAGATATAATAAACGCAATTAGCAAAACAGGCAGCTACACTAGCAATAACCTAAAAGTAACCGTACTATTTGGCGACGCAAGAGAGCAAATTAAAAATATAGATACAAAAGTAGATATAATCTACCAAGATGCATTTAGCCCCAAAAAAAACCCTGCCCTCTGGACAAAAGAGTGGTTTGCAGATATTAAAAAAATATCTAAAGCAGATGCAATAATAACAACATACTCTGTTGCTACACCTATAAGATTATCTATGTACGAGAATGGATTTAAAATATATACTCAGCCAAAAACCGAGGTAAGAAGTGGCACAATAGCCTCTTTAAAAGATCTAAATTTAGAACAAGTAGATATGAAGCTTAAGAAAATAAGAAATAAAAGTGCTAAACCCCTAAGCGATAAGGATTTAGCAAGTTAATAATAGGCTTATTTAGCCTTAATTTCAGCTACTGCCGCACCTCTAAAGTCACCCTCTTTAAAGTCTATAGCTTTATCTTCTGGGTATTTATCTTTAATAATTTTTGCAACATCTGCATTCATACTTTTAACATCACCATGACACTTAAGACAAGCTTTTTCTACCTTTAATGGAGCATAAACTCTAGTAGTGTTATCATAAGCTTTTATTACAACTGGCATAACTTTACTACTATTAGACTCTACTGCCTCTTTAAGTTGATTTAAAACTTTTAAGTCTAACTCATCTGGTTTATTGTTTGGATTTCTGTATTTAATTGCAACTCTTCTAACTTTAATATTCTCAGGGAAGTCAGCCATAGCTTTTTTAGCTACATCTTTTGCATTCTTTGTACAAAACTCAGCCGCTTTAACACCAGTTTTGTCAGCCTTTAAATTTTTACCAACTTCTGTTTTAAGTGCTTTACCTAAAATTTTAATATGCTTAATACCCTGCATCATTACTGCTTTATTTGGGTTTTGCTCTTTAATCTCTTTTGTTACATTACCCTCTGCAAAAAGTGCTACAGAAGCTAAAACTACAGATAATATTACTCTTTTTTTCATTATGTATTCTCCTTATTATTGCTATTAATTAGCAATGCGAATTATACATAAAATTACTTACATCTGTAGCAAAATTAGACTAATTTTTCTCTATCTCCTCAGTAGCTATTTTATCTGCCATCTTTATGCTATCTAGCGCATTAAGTAGTATCTTTTTAGTAGAAGTTAGCGGTTTTACTCTTAAATTTGTCTGCTTTTTATCTAGGCTTTGGTTGTGTAAAATCTCTAATACCTCACCCTCTAGCTCTTTAAAGATATCATTAAACTTATCTTCTATAAATTTAATATTCATTATTTGCCTTTTGGTCTAAAAATCTTTATAACATCGTCATTTGCAACCATGTATGAGCCACCAATTAAATCTATACAGTATGGAACTGCTGGAAATACTGCATCTAAACACTCTCTTATAGATTTTGGCTTGCCAGGTAGATTAACAATTAAACTCTCTTGGCATATACCAGCACTCTGTCTAGAGAGAATAGCAGTTGGAACATACTGCAAGCTTACAGCTCTCATCTGCTCGCCAAAACCAGGAAGCATCTTAGAGCATACTGCCTCTGTAGCCTCTGTAGTTACATCTCTTGGCGCTGGCCCAGTACCGCCTGTTGTTACAATAATATCACATTTAGTTGTAGCTAGCTCTTTTAGAGTATCTTCAATAATCTCTTGCTCATCTGGAATACATCTGTAAATATACTCTACCTCGTTTTGCAAATAGTCGTTAAAAGTCTCCATAATTGCCTTGCCAGAAATATCTTCGTAAATTCCAGCACTTGCTCTATCGCTTGTAGTTACAACACCTACCTTTATCTTATCCATAGCCTACCTTTTTTAGTAAAACTATATCAAAAATATATAAGAGTTATCTAAATACTATATATACTCTGCAATCTCACTTTATATAATTTATATGCTTTTTTCTATCTAGATACTCTTGTATATATCTATCATTTACACAATACCCATCGCCATCTGGACTCATTGCTCCAAAATGATTTTGACTATACAAAGAGCTTCTTTTAACCTTTTTTGTCTCTATAGATACAATATTACGATCTTTATCTAGCTTATAATTAGTAACCAATGTGCAAAACCCATTTTTGCAACCAATAAAATAGTCGCAATTTGCCTTGCCGTTAATTAATGCATACCCTTTGTCTATTAATTTTAAATATTTTGCATTTACCCAACCACAATTATCATTACAATCAAACCCCTCATAATCTAGCTGAGCAATATGGTGCACCTTACACCAAATACTTTTGCCAACCTTTTTACACCTATCTATACCAATATACGCACCATTTGGCAAAGAGGCTACTTTTTTAGATTTGTAATTAGGATTTGCTCTTACATTCAATCTATCCCAACTAGCTACTCCAACAACCTTGCCAAAGAGGGCATCTTTGTAACTAACCTTTGCATTTAGGCTAACAACAACTGCCAAAAATAAAGCTATCTTTATCATTTTAATCCCTCCAAAACTAGAAACCAATAACTAATACACTATCACTAAATCCTAAACCTCAATCCTTAACTTTTAGCTCTAAATCCTTCTCCACTTCCACTAGAAACCAAAAACCACAACCTAATGCTCAACAACCAACCGTCCATCTTTTTTACTTGGTGTTAGCTCTCCTTTTTCTTGCACCGCGTTTGCCATAATAGAGTAAAATGTCTCGTATGTATTTTTAAAATCACTCCCATATTTTTTAAACCAAAAATAACCGTCTCCCCCTTTTAGCGCAATAAAAGCGTTAGTTAAAACGCTATAAGTTTTATTATCATCAAGCTCTACCCAATTTCCGCCTTCTGATACTTTTATATCTTTTACTCTGCCTCCTTTAGCTACTATTTTTTCATCTTTAATTTTTTGCACGCTTCCTGGTAAAAAAACCTTATACTTTAAGCCGCTTGTATGCATAAAGCCGCCATTGCCATAGTTTGCTCCGCTTCGCTCTAAAATCTGCTTAATATATTTGCCCTTAATTTTAAGCATAAAAGCACTATTTGCAAACTCA
>CAZFCZ010000021.1:0-4397 GCA_964517485.1 uncultured Nitratifractor sp.
CAAAGAAATGAATTTAACGAAACCATAAAAAGAAAAATAATAGGTATATCACCAAAAGTTAAAAAAGGTGATATTATTAATTTTAATATACAAGATTCGTTTAAATACGCCTACAAAGAGACAATTAAAGCGACAATGCTAATTACAAAAGGTTTACAAAAAGTAACTACTGGCGAAGTTGACTCTAAAAACATTAGCGGAGCAATAACAATTTTTGATATTTTAATAACATTTGCTAAAGAGGGCTTTTTATACTTACTATTTATTATGGCGCTAATATCTGTAAATTTAGGTGTACTAAACTTATTGCCAATACCTGCACTAGATGGCGGACACATAATGTTTAATTTATACGAAATAGTAACTAAAAAAGCGCCAAGCGAAGATGTACTATATAAATTAACTCTTTTAGGTTGGGTACTTTTAATTGGTTTAATGATGTTTGGATTATACAACGATATTAATAGATTATGGAGGTAAATTAAAAACCCAAGTGGCCGTACATTTGCTTGTGTCGGCCCTAATAAGCCAACGGTGGAGGAGAGAGCAAGCCCTTAGGGGGCAACTTTTCGCTGGCGTTAGCCTAGCTCAAACAAAGCCACCCACTCACAGACTTGACTACATATCCCCCTAAAGATTATATGTTGGACCCCAATTGCAATTTGGCGAACCACTCAGGCTAAAATTAAAATAACTTTAAGTTTATAAATTAGTTTTATTTCTTAAAATATATTTACATTATAGCAAATTTTTCCAAATTTGTATATAAAATTAGAGCTAATTTGCAAAAAATTAGAGACTTTTTGCCTTTTTTATGCACGAAGCTATTGTTGGTATATCTGCAACCTCTGCTTTCACACCAGTTGGTAGCTTATCTAGCGTGCTAGTACCAATTACAACAGCTTTATAATCGTCTTGCCACTTAAAATTTTTAAAAAAACACTTAATAGTAGATGGCGATGTAAAAATAACAATAGCCCCATCTGCTAGCTTAGTATCTTTATGCTCTTTGCATTTAGTTTTATATATAATCTCCTCTTTAATACTAACTCCATGCGCACTTAAGTACTCTTTAGAGTCAAAAGATATAACTTTTGGTCTAATATATAGCATTTTTCTATCTTTAAAGTGCTTTAATACGCCATCTGCTAGCTCTTTGCCATAGTAGTTATCTGGATTATAAATTACATTTGCACCAAAACTTTGTGCTACCTCTTTTGTTACAGCGCCAATTGCAATAACTGGGTAGTTTATCCAGTTTTTATCTAACTCTTGTGCATAATATACCGCCTGCTTAGATGTAAACATTAAAGTATCGCAGCCTTGGTAGTCTAGGCTACTTTTAATTAGTTCAAACTCTATCATTGGTAGGTAGTTTACCCCCTCTACCCTTTTTGGCGAACATAGGTATATATTATTCACAATCTGCATTTCCTTCGAAAAATAGTATATTTAGCTCTTCATCATCGTGTGGGTCAAAATGTGGCGTAATTAGCCACCCTTTCTTTGGCTCTAGCGATGCAATTTTGCAATTTAGCTTATCGGCAATTAAGTGCGCCTCTTCTAGTGTCATAAAAGGCGTTAAAACCAAATGAAACTCTACATAATTGTGTGTACCATCAGTTCTTGTCTTTAGCCAGTGGTAGCCCTTAACCTCTTTAGTATTAGCAATAATCTCGCCAATTTTAGCTACAATCTCTGCATCTAGTGATCTATCTAGTAGTATTAAAATACCTTCGCTAATAATCTCGTAAGCAGAGTAAATAATATAAGCACCAATTGCCAAACCAAACAGCGCATCTATAAAATCAAACCCTGTAATCGAAACTAAAAATAGCGCTACTAAAACAGCACCATTACTTAAAAGATCGGCTTTATAGTGCAGTGCGTCAGACTTTACAACTATGCTATCTGTATCTTTTGCAACTTTTTCTAAATACTTAACTAAAAACCAAGTAACCACAATAGATATTACCATTACCACAACACTAACGCCAAGCATATTGGTAGCTTTAGCATTAATAATTTTATTAATACCCTCATAGATAATATAAATACCAGATAGCGTAATTATAGTACCCTCTATTACAGCAGCAATTGCTTGTATTTTGCCTTTACCATAGTTAAAGTTATCGTCAGGATGCTCTTCGGCCTTTTTAATTGCAAAAAAGTTAAAAATAGATATTGCTGTATCTAAAATAGAATCAATTGCCGAAGCAATTACAGCAACCGAACCGCTCATAAACCCAATTGTTAATTTTATAATTGCTAAAATAGTTGCACTAGCAGTTGCAACAACTGTTGCCCTACGCTCTTTAGAAAAACTCTTAATTTTTGTTATTAAATCCATAAACATCACTTTAGTTATATTTTTATAATTTTATCTTATTTGTAGTAAAAAGTAGAAATAGTAGTAAGTGTAAGCCAAAATTGGCTTACCGTTTAAATAACTTGGCTAAGTATTTTAGATACCCTTTTGCTAAAGCCAACTTTATCTTCTGGCTCTAAGCCCTCGGCTAATTTTGCGCTATCTAGTAGCAACCAAGCGCTATCTTTTATTAAATCTAAATTGGTAGAGTCTTTTAGCTTTTTAACAAGCTCGTGCTTACCATTTAGCTCTAAAATAAGTGCAAGCGAAGGCTCCTCTTGCCCCATTTGCTTAAATATGTGCCTCATAGATGCCATAGGGTCAGAGCTATCTGGCACAACACAACTTGGGCTCTCGTTTAGTCTTGTTGTAACCTTTACATCTTTAACACTTTCGCCTAAAGTATCTTTAATAACTTTTACTAAGTTTTCGTACTCTTTTTGTAGCTCTTCTAGCTCTTCTTTGCTTTCGCTACTACTTGGTGCATCTACCATAGAAACATCTACAAGCTTCCACTCTTTGTACTCACCAATTGCTGGTGTTACTATTTCGTCAAACTCTTTATCGTCAAGTATTAAAACCTCTAACTCGCTCTTTTTATAAGCCTCTAGAAGTGGCGAGTTTCTTAATATATTCTCGTCATCACCTACAATATAGTAAATCTCTTTTTTACGATCTTGTTTATCTTTTTCTCTATCTATATAATCAGCTAAAGATGTTAGTTTATCGTGCGCACTAGTTTTATACCTTACTATCTCTAAAAGCGCATCTTTATTTACATGGTCTGTGTAGATACCCTCTTTAATTAGCTTGTTATATTGGCTAATAAATGTGTTAAAATCTTCCTCTTTTAGCTTTTTAATACTATTTAATATTTTCTTAACACTCGCTTGCTTAATATTTGCTAGCACCCTATTCTCTTGCAGTATCTCACGGCTTACATTTAGTGGTAGATCTTCGCTGTCTATTATACCTCTTACAAATCTTAAATAAATTGGCAGTAACTCTTTTTCGCTATCTGTAATAAATACTCTTTTAATATATAGTTTAACACCAGGTTGGAACTCTGGTCTAAACATATCAGCAGGTGCAACCTTAGGTATAAAAAATAGTGTCTTATACTCTAGTGCACCCTCTGCAGATGTATGTACCCAATCAAGTGGCTCTTCCATATCGTGCCAATTTGTTTTATAAAATTCTTTATATTCATCAATATTAATTTCGCTCTTACTTAGCGTCCATAGGGCTTTTGCTTCGTTTGCTAGCTCTCTTTTGCTCTCTGTTTTCTCTTTATCGTCTTCGTCTTTTGTTGTCTCTTTGTAGTTTATATAAATCTCGTATGGTATGTGGTTAGAGTACTTTTTAATAATCTCTTTTACTCTATAAACATCTAAAAACTCTTTAGCGTCATCTTTTAATTTTATATACACTACACTACCGTGCTCGTCTTTAATAACTTCGTTAACTTCAAACTCGCCAGAGCCATCGCCTTTAAATTTATAAGCCTTGCTATCGCCAGCTTTTTTACTAATAACCTCTACTGCATCGCTTACCATAAATGCCGAGTAAAAACCAACTCCAAACTGTCCTATTAAGTTGCTATCTACCTTGCTATCTTTGCTCTTTTCTAACTCGTCTAAAAACGCCTTAGTGCCAGATTTAGCAATAGTTCCTAAGTTGTTAATTAAATCTTGCTCGTTCATTCCAATACCGTTATCAGATACCGCTATAGAGTTGTCTTCTAAATCTATCTTAATATTTATCTGCGGTTTCCAATCTTGCTCTTTAAACTCGTCGTTTGTTATATGTAAATAGTTAAACTTATCTATCGCATCACTAGCATTAGATATTAACTCTCTTAAAAATATCTCTCTATTAGAGTACAAAGAGTGAGTCATAAGCTTTAACAACTGCCCCACTTCTGTCTGATACTGATACTTAGCCATATTTAAACTCCTTACAATTAATTTTTTCGCTATTTTACACAAAAAAATAAAAAATATCAAGAGTTTTTTAATAAACTTTAGTC
>CAZFCZ010000022.1:0-12899 GCA_964517485.1 uncultured Nitratifractor sp.
CAAAGAAGTTTGCATTTAGACACTTAAAGCCTTATATATATTATTTGCAATATCATCTATATACTCATCTAGCTCTTTTGGTAAAATATCTTCGCCTTTTAAAAAGACCATACCGCCAAGATAGCCCATAAATAGCCCAAACGCGCTAAAGAAGTCTTGGTCTCTAAGTTCTCCATTTTGCACACCTTCATCAAAATATATCATAATCTCTGTTACAAACTCGTTTACGCAAATCATACCTTCGCAACCATCTTTAAAGACCTCGCGGTTGCTTAGATATACGCGTAAAAAGTAGTCTATCATTTGTGGGTTTGTTTTTGCGATTTTAAAATATATTTTTACAATTTTTTTAGTCTTCTCTTTTGTAGATATATCTTGTAGATTTATCTCTTTTAGTTTTGCACCAAGAAAGTGCGATATATATTTTATAATCTCTTTTGCTAAAGTATCTTTTGATGTAAAGTAGTTATACATATTGCCAACACTCATATTAAGCGCTTTTGCGATATCTGGAATAGTAGTAGAGTAAAAGCCTTTATTGGCAAATAGTGTTAGTGCAGCATTTATTATAGATATTTTTTTCTCTTCTTTTTTTCCCACTTTTTTGCTCATTAATACTCTTTTTCTTATATTATATAAAACATCTACTTATTATATACTTTATATCTTTTTAGCTAGCACTTTTATTGCGCTCATTGCTACTAATATCTCTAAAATAGATGCTAAAATTAAAGAGTAGTAGTTTAGTAAGTTTATATACTTTGTATGGTAGCCAATTGTTGCTACGGCAACTAGTAGTGTTAGTGGCATTGCTAGCCCAAGTGCTAGTAGTATTAACTCTTTTTTCTCTAAAAATGGTTGCAGTATAAATGCCGAGACTACTTTTATAATAAACGATAAAGCTATAATTAGTAATGCATTACTTAAAACGCCTGGTAGTCCAATTGCGCTTAAATCGAAAGTTGTGCCTACATGTATAAAAAACAGCGGTACTAAAAAGCCAAAACCAAAGTTGCCAAGCTTCTCTTCGAGTTCGCTTTTGTGGTGAAAAAACGCGCTAATAGCAACACCTGCAATAAATGTTCCAAGTGCTAGCTCTAGATGCAGAGATATCATAACTACAATAAACAGAAAAAACAGCGCCATACTAAGCCTTATGTCGTGCTCGGCGTGGCTGTTGTTTGGCATTAGTTTATCTTTTAACTCTGGGTTCCACCAAAATAGAAACTCTAATAGATTGTATAGCAAAATAATTAGCAAAATAAAGCCAAAAAGAATAGCAAGTTTATATACTAGTTCTACGCTAAAGCCAACTTCGCTAGCGGCATCTAGTATGGTTAGGGTAATAATACTTGCAATCTCGCCAATTACGCCAACTATAAATGCAATCTCTATCCACTGTGTATCTTTGCCGTAAATTTTAGAAAGTGTAGCTAGTAAACCAACTGAAATTAGAGGCAAAGATATTGCAAATATAACATTTAAGCCAAATATATACCACGCTAAGGTCGAAAAACCGCCAAGAAGCACAATATACATTACCCCACGCTGAAGCAGCGATTTAGGGGCATTTAGCACTTTTGAGAGGTTTACCTCTAAGCCAGCTAAAAACATTAGATACAAAAAGCCAATCTCTGCAACTAGCTCGAAGTACTCGTTTTTGTGTATAATGCCACTTGTTGCTAAAATAGAGCCAATTAGTATCTCGACAGCAGGAATTGGCGTTTTAATAAGGTTGGCAATAAAGGGCGATAGCCAAAGAATTAGCGCTAATATTAAGATTAAGTATATATCACTTGGCATGGCAATTTGTTGCTATTTTATAGCCTAACTCTTTTAGTCTATCTCTATCTGTTTGTGGATTTAGCCCCTTTACTGTTAGGTAGTTACCAATAACAATAGAGCTTGCACCTGCGTTAAACATCTCTTGCTCCTCTTTAGTGGTAGTAAACAGTTGTTCTCTACCGCCAGCTACCATTATACGAGCGTTTGGAATTTTTTCTTTTACCTTTTTTATAATATCTAGAGCCTCTTTGTATCTAATATTTGTGCTAGTAATTGGCAAAGATGGGTTTGGTACAAAAAAGTTAATTGGTATAGAGTGCGGATTTAAAGATGCAATAGAGTCTATTAAGCTATCTCTATCTTTGCCGCTCTCGCCCATTCCAAAAATACCACCACTGCACACTTTTAAGCCAGCCTCTTTTGCATTTTGTACTGTGTTGTAGCGCTCTTGCCAAGTGTGTGTTGTGCAGATTTTGCTATAGTACTCTTTAGAGCTCTCTAGGTTGTGGTTGTAGCTATCGACACCGTGCTCTTTTAGGTATTTTAGCTGCTCAAGGCTTGCTGTTCCGTTGCATGCAATTAGGTTAAAGTTATTTAACTCTTTTTTAAGTTCGTATGCAATTTTAGCAACAATTTGGGTCTTTTTATCGTCTAGTCCTTTGCCAGCTGTTACAAGGCAGTAGCCTACTGCTCCGTTTGCTTTTGCCTCTTTTGCCTCTTGAATAATCTGCTCTATTGGCTTAACTTTGTATCTGCTAATTTGGGCTTTGTGCTTAACACTTTGGGTGCAAAATGCGCAATCTTCGCTGCAGTTTCCGCTTAGTATGTTGTTTATTGCACATAAAAAAATCTCTTTAGCCACGCTAATCCTTTAAAAACTTATACTCTTTGCTTTGCCAAGCGCTACTATTTGGTTCTTTATAGTAGTGTGTTACTATGTAGCTACTTTTATTAACTTCTATTATAGCACACTCACTTAAATTTTTCTCTCTTGCGCACACTTCGCCTGGGTTTAAAAATAAAGAGCCACTCTTAAACTCTACACTAAATTTATGCGTATGCCCATATAGCACAATATCGCAATCGCCACTTAGGTAGTAGGGTAGGTGCATCATCTTTATAGTTGTATCTTTTATCTTAAGATAGTAGGGCTCTTTTTCTATTTTAAAGCCTTTTGCCATGCCAGAAAGTGCGTAGTCGTTGTTGCCAAAGACTGCAGCATATGGCAAATTAGCATCTGCTAGGTGTTCTAAGTTGCAAGGAAGCTGCAAGTCGCCTAAGTGTAGCAAATAGTTAGCGCCTTGGCTTTTGAGCTTATTAATTGCAACCTCCTGTAAATCGCTCTTTGTATGGGTATCTGATAGTACGCCAATTTTAAAGCTGTTCAACTATTTTTCTACCTCTATTTTGTGTTTACACTTTTTATTTAAACACTCGTGTAGTGTCTTTGTCTTTAGCTCTTTTAATACCATTAAATAGTCGCACTCTGGGCATTTGCCAATTGGTTCGTTGTTTGTAATAAACTTACATTTAGGGTAGTTTTCGCAACCAAAAAATTTGCCTCTTCTACCGCTTCTCTCTAGTAGTTTGCCCCCACACTCTGGGCATGGTACTTTAGCCTCTTTTGGTGGAGTTAAAGGTTTGGCATTTTTACATTTTGGGTATGCCGAGCACGCTAAGAACTTACCTCTTCTAGAGTTTTTAATAACCATCTTAGAGCCACACTTGTCGCAAACTTCGTTTGTCTCTTCGGGTTCTGCTTTTTGGCCATCTTTGTTCTCTTTCATGTTGCGGCTATATTTACACTTTGGAAAGTTAGAGCACGAAATGAACTCTCCGTATCTTCCTTTTCTAATTACAAGCTCGCCTTCGTCGCAATCTGGGCACTTTTCGCCTATTGGAGTTACCTTTTTAAGCGATTTAATTTGCTCTTTACCCTTTTCGATTTTATCCATAAATGGAGCATAAAAGTCGCTTAAAATCTTTTGCCAGCTCTCTTTGCCTTCGGCTACTAAGTCTAGCTTCTCTTCCATGTTAGATGTAAAGTTTGCATCTACAATTTCGTCGAAGTGTTTCTCTAAAAGCTCTATTACTGTAAAGGCAATCTCTGTTGGGATTATTCGTTTTTTCTCTATTTCTATATAGTTTCTAGATTGCAATATTGTAATTGTAGGTGCGTAGGTACTTGGTCTTCCTATTCCTCTTTTTTCTAGCTCTTTAATTAAAGAGGCTTCGCTAAAGCGTGCTGGTGGCTCTGTAAAGTTTTGCTTTGCATCTATTTTGCTTAGCTCTACACTTTGGCTCTCTTGTAGCTTTGGTAAGATTGTATCTTTATCGCTATATCCAGTTACTTTATAAAAACCATCAAATAGCATCTTTTTACCCTGAGCCTTAAATACAGTGTCGCCACCTTTAAAGAATACATTTTGTAGCTCGTATTGTGCGTCTTCCATTTGGCACGCTAAGAAACGGTTGTAAATTAGCGTATATAGCCTAAGCTCGCTAGAGTCTAGGTACTCTTTTGCAATTTGTGGTGTAAACTCTATATTTGTTGGTCTAATAGCTTCGTGCGCCTCTTGTGCGGCTTTAGACTTTGTAACATAGTTTTTTGGCTTGCTTGGTAGGTACTTTTTGCCAAAGTTTTTCTCGATAAAGTCTCTTGCACTAAAGATTGCCTCTTTTGCTAGGTTTAGACTATCGGTTCTCATATATGTAATAACACCGCTAACGCCGTTGTTTGTCTTTACACCTTCGTATAGTTTTTGTGCAATTTGCATTGTACGCTTTGGTGCAAACCCAAGTTGTGTAGAAGAGGCTTGCTGAAGAGTAGATGTCATAAACGGAGGCTGAGTTCTACTGCTCTTTTTAGTTGTTTCTATTTTATCTACTGCAAAGTCGTTGCTCTTTGCATCTTTAAGAATTTCGTCTGCAAACTCTTTGTTAGATATTGTTAGTTTACTTATCTTTTTACCCTGATACGAGTATATCTCTGACTCTATTTTTTTATCAAATAGTGCATTTATACTCCAGTACTCTACTGGCTTAAACGCCTTAATTTCGCGCTCTTTGTCTACAACAATCTTTAGAGCAGAACTTTGTACTCTACCTGCACTTAAGCCCCTTTGAATTTTGCTAGCAAGTAGTGGAGATAGCTTATAACCTACTATTCTATCTAGCAATCTTCTTGCTTGTTGGGCATCTACGCTATCCATATCTATAACTCTTGGGTTCTCTAGAGCTTTCTTAATTGCGCTCTTTGTAATTTCGTGAAATACAATTCTAGGTAGCTCTGTTGGCTCTTTGCCAATTGCTTTTGCTACATGGTAGCCTATTGCCTCTCCTTCTCTATCTTCGTCGGTTGCGAGGTAAACTACATCTGCATCTTTAGCAAGCTTTTTTAGCTCTTTAACGGTATCTTTATTATCTTTAGATACCACATATTTTGGTGTAAAGTTATTATCTTCTATCTTAATACCAAATTGTGTTTTTGGTAAGTCTCGTATATGCCCTTTAGAGGCAACTACTTTGTAGTTTCTGCCTAAAAAGTTGCTAATTGTTCTTGCTTTTGCTGGTGATTCCACTATGATTAAATTTTTCATTTCAAACCCGTTAATTAATAAAAATTTTTGCCATTTTAACACAATTTTGTAAAACTACCTGCTATAATACCCAAAAAGTATAAGGATTTAGAGATGAAAAAGATATTTTTACCAACTCTTTTAGTGCTATTACTATTAAGTAGCGCAAATGCCAAAAGCAATACATATATGGATAAAATCGTTAAGTTATGGAGCCTAAAGACAAATGGCGAAGTAGATTTTAACACTACAAAAACAGAAGATGGATACAATTTAGTAATATCTTCTAAAAATAAGGTATTTAGCACTCTTGTAAGTAAAAAACCAATTAAAATTAGTGTAGATGAGGGCCCACTAATTACAACGCCAAGTTTTGCATTAGGAACTGCAAGCCTAAGCGCAAAGGGTAATATGCTAGATATTTTTAGCAAAGAGCTTGTAGGCGATATAAATAAAAGTACACTAAAGAGCGAGCCTAAGTTTACATTCGAGGGTAAAGTTGGCTTTAGCGATAACTATACTAGCACGCTAACAATAGAGCCACTAGAGGTTAACGAAAGCGACTTTACACTAAAAGTATCTAAAATTGTAGATACAGGTAGTTACGACTTAAACTCGTTTACAGGTAAAGATAGCATTAAAGTAGATACTATTAGTATTGTGCCTAAAAAAGAGAAAGGGCACTTAAAAATTAGCGGTGTATCTCTAAATATTAATGTTCCACAAGAGCCAATAGAGAACTATATGCTATTTTCTAACACAACTTTAGAGCTTAAAAAGCTAGACTTTAGCGCAACAAACAGAAGTGGCAAGCAGATGCATAGTAACTTATATGCAAAAGTATCTGGCGAGACAAAAAGGGTAGATGCTAACCTTTTAGATGCAAAATTTAGCCTAAATACAAAAGCACTAGATGCAGATACAATAGCAAGAGCACAAGGTATTAAAGATTTAAATTTAGATTTCGAGCTTAAGAGTTTGGGTATTAAGGGGTTTGTAGAGCTACTTAAACTAAACAAGCAGATGCAAAAAGCAAATCAAGAGTTAGTAGAGGCATCTAATAAGGGCGACGATGTTGCAATGCAAAAGGCTATATTAAAAAGCCAAGAGTTTGTACAGAAAATGGTACCAATTTGGAACAATACATTTATTAAAGATAAGAGTAAGCTAGTTTTAGATTTAAATTTAAAGTCAGACAAAACAAGCTATGTAAAGTTAGATTTAGTATATAAGGGCGAGCCAATAAGTGGTAATGTACAAAGCGCAATGATATCGCTAATGGCGCAACAGCTAAAACTACTAGATGGAACATTTGATATTGCAGTAGATAGCCAACTAGCAAGCACTATTAACCCATTTGCAATTATGGGCTTAGATATGCTTAAGTCTAAAGGTTTTGCGACAAATAAAAATGGTGTATATAGCCTAAAAGGCGAGCTAAAGGGTGGCAAGATTATATTAAATGGCAAGGCGTACACACTACCAGAGTTAACTAAAGCGCTATTTTAATTAAAGGCAAAATTTAAGTGTGCTCTATTTTTGGAACTATTGGTAAAAACCTAAATGGTGCAAAGAGCGCATTTAATACGCTATCGCATAGGGGCAAAGATAGCCAAAGTTTTACTAAAGCACATAACTACTTTTTTGGCTCGCATCGCCTAGCAATTACTAGCTTTAACAAAGAGCATAATCAGCCGTTAATAAGAGGCGACTATATTGCAATATTTAATGGCGAAATATATAACTACAAAGAGCTAATTAAAACACACAACCTAAATGCCACAGACGAAATAGAGACAATTTTAGAGCTTTTTTTGCAAGATAAAAATTTGCACTCTAAGCTTAGGGGTATGTTTGCAATTTCTATATACAACAGCGCTACAAACGAGCTATATTTATATAGAGATATAGTTGGTAAAAAGCCACTATATTATAGCTTTAAAGATGGCACATTTTACTTTGCTAGCGAAATCAAGGCAATTACTAAAGAGTTTGGTTTTAATTTAGAGAAAAGAGCAATTCACCACTACTTAGGGTACGGCACAACAGTTGCGCCTACAACTTTGCAAAAAAATATATACAAATTACCACCTGCAAGTGTGTTATATTTTAATGGTGCAGATATTAAAGTAGAAACTAAAGAGGCTCTATTAGAGCAAAATGTTACTATAAGCTCTAAAGAGAGTGCTAGTAAATTGTTAGGAAAAGAGCTTAAAGAGGCAGTTGCTATTAGGGTGCCAAAAAATCTTAAGTGGGGTGTGCTTGTAAGTGGTGGGCTAGATTCGTCGCTTGTTGCCGCGCTCGCAAGCAAAGAGAGTAGCGAGCCAATAGATATTTTTAGCATTGGGTACGAAGGTTACAGCAAGTACGATGAGCGAATTTTTGCAAAAGAGGTAGCAAAACACCTAAATGCAAACTTTTATAGCTATAACTTTACAAAAGCAGACTTTTTTAACACCCTAGAAGAGATGCTAGAGCTAATAGACGAACCAATTGGCGACCCAGCGCAAATACCGCTATACTTTTTAATTAAAAAGGCAAAAGAGCAGGGCATTAAAGTGCTACTTAGTGGCGATGGTAGCGACGAGCTATTTTTAGGGTATAGAACTTACAAAGAGTACCATATGATGCAAAGCGTAACCCAACTGCCATACTCTAACTGGTTAAAAAATCATCTAAGGGCAAACTTTTCGCAAAATAAAGAGTGGGAGTGGTATAAAAGAGCACTAAAGGGCGAGGTAATATTTAGAAGTAGCGCCGAAATCTACACCGATAGACAGCTAAATTTACTACTAAAACTACAAGAGAAAGACAACAAAAACTTAGAGCCACTTCTACCATACTGGCACCGCTTTAACAAGAGTAATCGAGATATTATAGACTGGTATAGCTACGCCGATATAAAGGTGCAACTAGCCGAGTTTTTCTTAAGCAAAATAGATAGAGTAAGTATGGCAAACGGCGTTGAGGTACGCAGCCCAATAATAGATAACAAAATTGTAGAGTTAGCATTTAAAATAGAGCCAACCATTCGCTTTAACCCACAAAATGTTAAAGAGATACTAAAAGATGTTGCACTAAATTATCTGCCAGCTTCTATAATAGAGCGCAAAAAAAAGGGTCTAAACTACCCATTTTTAGAGTGGATTCTAGAAGAAGACGGCATAGAGCTAATATACAAAGCAAACCAAAAGCACAATTTTTTAAAAGTAGAACACCTAGACTACCTAAGCCAAAAGGCAAAAAATGGCAAGTTTAGACAACACCTATTTCCGCTATTTATACTCGCTAAATTTTTACTAAAATAGCCTTTTGCCACAATTTTTTGTTAATATAAAAGAAAAGGATTTAAAATGAGAGTTATATTAACTACATTAGTGGCACTAAGTATCGCGGCTTTTGCACAAAATAATGTATGTATGAGCTACGCTGGCAATAACTTTACCCTTTTAGAGCACACATATAAAAACGACAAACAAATAACAACAAAGATTAAAGTAGATAACATAAAGCTATTCTTTTTTAAAGAGAGAAGCCCAACTAAACCAATAGCATTAGCATATAGTGTAAATAACCATACAAAGTACTATAAGTATATATATTGCAATAAAGAGGGCGCTAAAGAGTGGTGCGCCATAGAGTGCGATGGCGGGGGCTTTTATTTAGATAAAAACTACAATATACAAATAAAGTATGCTCTAAGGGTAGGTGCTGGAGAAGACGAAGAGTCACCATATTTAGAGCTAGAGCAAAGTGGTACAAAAGGCTACATAGAGGGTAAAAGTTTTACTTGCCCAAAAGTGCTACCAAGAGTAAAAGATACACCTGATGAAAAGTACTACAAAGATAACGCAAATGGCAAATATGTATGCTACAACTACAAAAGCGACTCTAAATACAATGGCTGCTTTAGAAGCGTAAAAAAATGCAGAGATTTACATATGCAACACTTTGGTAAATACTCAGATAAAAAGTCTGTAAAAGCAGCACTAAAAAGATGCCAAACCTCTAAGCCAAATAGTAAGTATGTAGATAATAGCAAGGGGTTATATGTTTGCTACGACTTTAAAGATAGCTTTAACGAATACAACGGCTGCTTTAGAGCGCAAAACTCTTGCAAAGAGCTAAACAAAAAACACTTTGGGCACTACCCAAACCCACAAGAGAGCAAAAAAGCACTAGCTAGATGCCAAAAATCTACACCAAAAAAGTAGATTTGCTCTGTTAACTTTATTGTTATATAATTGGGGTAAGATTCTTTAATTAAAGGTGTAGGGTATGGTTTATAAAACATTTGCAAAAGAGTGCTTAGAGTATCACGAAGCACAAAGCGAGTTTGATACAAACGGAAAAACTGGAACACTAGTAACAAAAGGTTGCGCCACTCAAGAGGAACTATCTATGGCGTACTCGCCAGGTGTTGCATACCCTTGCCAAGAGATTAAAAAAGATCAAGCAAAAGCTTACGACTACACAAACAAAGGTAATTTAGTTGCTGTTATAAGTAACGGAAGTGCAGTTTTAGGCTTAGGCGATATTGGGCCACTAGCTAGCAAACCAGTTATGGAGGGCAAAGCAGTTTTATTTAAAAAATTTGCAAATATAGATGCTGTAGATATAGAGATAGACTCTAATAAAATAGAAGATATTATAGATATAGTATCTAAAATTTCAGTAAGTTTTGGTGGTATAAATTTAGAAGACATTAAAGCGCCAGAGTGCTTTGCAATAGAAGAGAAGCTAAAAGAGATATGCAGCGATGTTCCTGTTTTTCACGACGACCAACACGGCACAGCAGTAATTACAACAGCTGCTTTAATTAATGTACTAAAGATGACAGGCAAAAGAGCAGAAGAGGTAAAAGTTATAATTATTGGCGCAGGTGCAGCAGGAATTGCAAGTGGTAATATGTATAGAAATTTAGGAGTTAAAAATATTATAATGTTCGATTCCAAGGGCGCTATACACCAAGATAGAACAGATTTAAATATATATAAAGCCTCTTTTGCCACAGGGCAAGATATAAGCCTAGAAGAGGCAATTAAGGGCTCAGATATGGTTTTAGGCTTAAGCAAGGGCAACATAATTACAAAAAAAATGGTCGAGTCTATGGCAGATACACCAATTATTTTTGCATGCGCAAACCCAACCCCCGAGATAATGCCAGAAGAGGCACTAAGTGTAAGAACCGACCTAATTATAGGAACAGGCAGAAGCGACTACCCTAACCAAGTTAATAATGTTTTGGGCTTTCCACATATATTTAGAGGCGCACTAGATGTAAGGGCAACCCACATAACCGAAAACATGAAACTAGCAGCCGCTAACGCCCTAGCCGAACTAGCAAGAGAAGATGTACCAAACGAAGTAAGAACCATACACAACCGAGACGATATGGAGTTTGGAAGAGCCTATGTAATACCATCACCTTTTGATAAAAGAGTCTTTATATATGTATCCTCAGCCGTTGCCCAAGCCGCAGTAGATGACAATGTAGCCCAAATAGACAGCTTTTATAAAAAACGCTATATAGAACACTTAAAAGATTTAGTTACTAAGTTTTAATGGCAATTAAATCTTTTAATAATTAAAATATAGACATTATATGACACAATATTTTGTTACAATTATTAATATAGACTTGATTAAAGTCATAAAATATATTTAGCTAAAGGTATATAATTAGCCAATATGAAATATATTTAATATAGATTAATTATTTTTTGCTAAACTGTCGTTTAGATTTAAATAGTACTAAAAATTTTATGAAAGGTTCAACATCGAAATTGTGAATACATTAGAAAAAACTAAAACTAATAAAATAATTATCGTTGTTGGAGACGATTATAAATTTGTAGAACTTAACAGATTAAGAAGCTATACAATAGTATATGTAGATAGTGTATCAGATATTAATAACTATACTAACATAGATTACATTATTTTAAATAGCAAAAAAGAGGCTACTTTAGAGCTAAAAAATTCAGATATAAAAGTATTTACAATAGAAGAATTTTTAGAAACTAAATTACATAAACTATATTTAAGCGACAATATTAAAGTAAAACCATATACGCAATGGCAATATATACAAAAAAGAGCAGTAGATTTAATTTTTTCAACACCAATACTAATTTTGGCATCTCCACTGTTAGCTTACTCTATGTATAAAATTAAAAAAGAGTCACCAGATGGCCCAATATTGTTTAAACAAAAAAGAGTAGGTAAAGATGGCAAAGAGTTTATGTGCTACAAGTTTAGAAGTATGCGAACAGATGTAGATTATTCTAACGATTATACACAAGAAAATGACCCAAGAGTATTTAAATGGGGTAAGTTTATGCGAAAAAGCAGAGTAGACGAGTTGCCACAACTTATAAATATATTAAAGGGCGAGATGCACCTTATAGGGCCAAGAGCAGAGTGGAATAAACTAGTAGAAGACTATGAAAAACAGATACCAATATACCACGAACGCCACAGCACAGCCCCAGGCATTACAGGCTGGGCGCAAGTAAACTACCCATACGGCGCAAACTTAGAAGACACAAAACAAAAACTAATGTACGACCTATATTACATAAAAAACTGGTCGCTAATGCTAGAGATAAAAACAATATTTAAAACCATAGCCATAGTGCTAGGAAGAAGAGGGGTGTAGAGTGAAAAAAGTATTACTAGTATTTGGAACACGCCCAGAAGCAATAAAAATGGCACCACTTGTAAAAGAGTTTCAAAACTGCATCAAATCAAAGGAATGCAAATATGGATATTAAAAATATAGCAAAAGAAGTATTTAAAATAGAATCTCAAGAAATATTAAAATTGCAAAAACTTTTAACAGATGATTTTGAAATGGATATTAAAGAGATTTATAATTCAAAAGGAAAGCTAATTGTATCTGGCATAGGAAAATCGGGTCTTATAGGTAAAAAAAATAGCTAATTTTTTTAAGCATCCTAGTGTGAATTATGCTGCTTGAGTTTTCAGATTATTTATTGGGGGAGTAATAATGTACACTTATGAGCTTTTGGTCTCTATCATCGGGTTTGCTTTATGTTCTATTAGTTGGTAAGTGGTTTTTTAGTTTATATACTGTAGGATTATTTCATAAATTTAAATAGAATGATTTGGAAGTAATATGAAAAAATATATAGAAATTGATGGAAGAAAAATAGGACAGACATATGATCCTTTGGTTATTGTTGAAATAGGTATAAATCATGAAGGGTCATTAGAAACAGCTTTTGAAATGGTTGATGCAGCTTGGAAATCAGGGGCTGAAGTTATAAAGCACCAAACACATGTTGTAGATGATGAAATGAGTCACGAAGCGAAAAAAGTTGTTCCTGGCAATGCAGATGTCTCTATATATGAAATTATGAGAAGATGTGCTTTAAATGAAGATGATGAAATAAAATTAAAAGAGTATGTAGAAAATAAAGGTATGATTTTTATGAGTACACCATTTTCGAGAGCTGCTGCAGATAGATTAGAAAGAATGGGGGTTACTTCGTATAAGATAGGTTCAGGAGA
>CAZFCZ010000023.1:0-4132 GCA_964517485.1 uncultured Nitratifractor sp.
GTTATTAAAGAGATAAGCAAAAGAGGCGATGTAATAAAAGATAACCTTACAATTACAGGCGAGAGTTTGCTAGAGCGCGTAAAAGATGCACAAATTTTAGATAGCGAGATTATTCACTCTATCGATAATCCATATAGCCAAGTTGGTGGCTTGGCAATTTTGTTTGGTAATTTAGCAAAAGAAGGGTGTGTTATTAAGACTGCTGGAATTGTTGGAGAGCGCGAATTTAGAGGAAAAGCTGTTTGCTTTAATAGCCAAGATGAGGCAATTGCAGGAATTACAAGCGGCAAGGTAAAAGCTGGAGATGTAGTAGTATTAAGATACGAAGGTCCAAAAGGCGGTCCTGGAATGCAAGAGATGCTAAGCCCAACAAGCCTTATTATGGGCATGGGGCTAGGTGATAGCGTAGCATTAATTACAGATGGGCGCTTTAGCGGAGCAACTAGAGGCTTAAGTATTGGGCATGTTAGCCCAGAAGCGGCTGAAGGTGGCTTAATTGCTCTTGTAGAAGATGGTGATGAGATATATATAAATGTTGATACTTACGAAATTACTCTAAATGTAAGCGAAGATGAGATTGCAAAAAGAAGAGCAAACTTTAAACCAATTAAAAAAGAGCTAAATAGCCGCTGGTTAAAACAGTATAGAGCACTTGTTACAAACGCAAGTAAAGGTGCAGTTTTAGAAGCAGAATAAAATAGAGTATAGCTCAATATTTCAATACTCCCTATTATGGGAGTAGTTAAAGATTTAAAATTTTGTTAATTTTTTACACTTAATTCTAAATATATCCATTTTATGGCTACTTTTCCTCTATTATTAATTTGTTGTTTACTTTTTTTTGATATGATGTAAGCTAAATAATTTTTAGGAGATGTCTAAAAATGGACTATAAAAAAGTTATACTTGCAGCCTCATTGGTTGTTACTTTCTCTAATGCACAGGTGAGTTTTTTAGATTTTGCAGATGTTTGTGATAAAACAACAAGTAAAAGTTGTCCAAATAATCCAAAAGAGATAGCAATAATTCAAAAGCTTCTAAATGTTGGCAAAAGCAACAAAATAGCAGTAACTGGCAAATATGACAAAGCTACAAAAGATGCTATTATTGCACTTCAAGCTAGTAACAACCTACCTCAAACTGGATATATTGGTTTGCAGACAAAAGTTGCGCTAGAGCAGAAATTTAGAGAGCTTAAATATAATGCTACACACAAAAAGAGCGCACCAGCTACATCAGCAGTTGCTTCAACTGCAAAAAAAGATAGCAGTAAAAAAGAGCTAGCGTTAAAAACAACTAAAAAGAGTAAAGTTGCAAAAGCAAAAGATACTACTACTAAAAAAGCTAGCAAAAAGAGCCTAAAAAAGCTAGCAGATAATAAAACTACAAGCAAAAAGATAGCCTTAAAAAAAGAGACTAAAAAGAGCTTAAAAAAGTTGGTAAAAAGTACTATAGTTAGTAAAAAAAGAGAAAAACAAGAGAAGAAAAAAATTAGTAATATTAAAAGCAAAAGTATAGTAAAAAAAGCCTCAGATAAAAAAAGTATTGCTAAAAAGAGTATTAAAGATAGTAGAAAAAAAACTTTAAATAGCACAAAGGTTACAAAAAAAGGTGTAAATGCAAAAACTTTTGATGAGTTTAGAAAGTATGTAAATCTTCGCAAAAGTTATAGAGTTTTCAAAGACTACTCTTTGCTAAAAAAGGCAAACCCAAGAAACACAACTGTAAAGATAAGTGTAAAGACTCAAAGAGTAAACTTGCTTGTAAATGGTAAAGTAGCTCTTTGTGCTCCATGCACTACCGGTTCAAAACATAAACTAGAGCCAAATACAAGAACCTATAGAGATAAACGCACACCTTATGGGACTTTTAAAATTATGGAAAAGATACCTGTAAAAAGATCTACAATATTTGGTGAAATATATGTAAATGGTAAAGTGGTTTACAAAGGTGACAGAAGAAAATATAGAGGTCCTAAAGGTAAATTTGTAGGACATCCATTAAAAAATTGGATGAGACTAACAAGCAATGGTATAGGATTGCATGCTAGTAAATATGTAAAGAGATATCCAGGAAGTAATGGTTGCGTAAGATTGCCAAAAGATGTATCTAAAATAATATTTTCAAAAGTAAGTAGAGGAACAAAAGTAATTGTTACAAACTAAGAAATTAAAAACAAAAGATGGCTTTACTATAATAGAGGTAATTGTTTCGGTTGTTATTATCTCTATTGTAGTGCTTGGACTTACCAAAATAAATAGGCAAAATATCGATATGGCGAACTATGTTGCTAGCAGAAACAAGAGTGAGCTTAGCAATACGCTATTTTTAACAAGAGAGGCTACAAAATATAACAAAAGCGAAAAAGATGCCTATACTCTGTTGCACAATATGAAAATTAGCAAATTAGAGACTAGACAATATCTAAAAAAGCTAAAACGCAAAATATATATAGATAGAGACATTAAGCTTAAAAAGATGGTAGTGCCTCTAAATGTAACTGCTATTATGCTAAAGAGCAAATATGCTACAAAATATTATAGATTTAATCCTTAATGCTTTTTTATCATCCATTTTTTAAATGGTTGTAAGGAAGATATATAATCTGCTACATCTTCTAACTCTTTATCTGTTATATCTATTGAAGGCATTGCATTTGCAGAGTAGCCAAACTCTTTAAAGTAAACTTCAGGCGTTCTTACATATGCCATTATCTCATATTTTCTTCTTTTGTAAGAAACCATATTAAAATCTGGCCCCATACTTCCTGATGCACGATTATCAACTGTATGACAAATAATACAATATGCATTATAGACTGCTTTGCCTTTTTCTATATCGGCAACAAGGTAAGTAGTAGTAAAAATAGATAATATTAATAATAATTTGTTCATTACTTTACAAGCTCCTAAATAAAAAGTGAGGAAATAATATATTAAATAGGATAAAATTACTCTTAATTAATAAAATTGTGTTACAATATTTTATCTTTTTAATATAACTATTACTTTTTGTAGTTATAAGTTAATAAAATAGAAAGGATACAGATGAAAAAGATAATATTAGCAGTTGTTGCTATTTTGGTTATTGGTGTGGGTGCGCTTTTTGCAATAAATGGAAAAAGCAACTATGATCCAACAAAATATAGCCTAAAGGTTATGCCACAAGATAAACCATTTGGTGTAGGAAGTATGCTAAATTTTAAATTGCCAGATCAATTTAGTAAGCCCCATCATCTAACTAGCGATATAAAAAAGGTGATGTTTGTATTTACAAAAGCAACTGGACATATATTTAAGAGCTTTATGGCTGATAAAAATAGAGATTTTCTTGAAAAAAGAGGCTTAATGATAGTTGCAGATGTAAGTGGCATGCCAACAGTGATATTAAATACATTTGCAATGCCTGATTTTCAAAAAAGTAACTATCCTGTACTTTTGATATATGATAAAAATATGGCAAAGAGACTAAAAGAGGGTAAAGATGCTAGTAAAGTAGTGCTAATTACTTTAAAAAACAACGAAGTAACAAAAGTAGAATATGCAAAAGATACAAACGAACTTGCAGCTCTTTTAAAATAGCCCACCCACCTCTTGGGCTCTACTAAAACTCAACAATAGATATAATTCTTATAAATAAATCTTATACTTTTATATTAACTCAATTTAGTTACACATATAATAGTTTTTTACCATACTACTGCTCACTTTAAAAAAAGAGTAAGCTTAAGGGTGTATAATAAGTAAATATTATTTAGGTAAATTAACTACTCTTATCAAGTAAATTAATTTTATCTATTAAATAAATTTATAAGGAGCATTAGTGAAGAGATTTATAAATCCTATAGGTGCTGGTATAATATTAGGCATAGCGCTATTTATTAGCTTTGTGGTTGCTGGGCAAGGAATGGGTGCTAGTGGTGCTTTTGCTAGAGCAACTGCTCAGATGGCTTATAGTGTAGATCCTGAGTTTGCAAAAAATGCTTATGCCATAAAGTATCTAAAAAATGGCGATGCGCTTACAAACTGGACAGTAATAGAGGTTGTTGGAATCTTTATTGGTGCACTTTTGAGTGCTTTGCTTGCAAAAAGAGTAAAGTTTGAGTTTACTAGAGCAAAAGGCTACTCTATTG
>CAZFCZ010000024.1:0-29900 GCA_964517485.1 uncultured Nitratifractor sp.
TAGATATACCACATCTGCATTACTAGCAATTGCAGCGCCCTCGTATATTTGGTAAAAAGGGTTAACAAAAGCAACTTTTGGACTATTTTTAGAGCTTAAAAAAAACTGCGGAAAGTTAAATAAAACCTCTCTTGTTCCAAATGTAGGAATAATCTGCTCTTGCTCTAAATTAAGATTAAAATTTCTATTTAAATAACCTATTTGTGCCTCTTTTAGCTCACTCTCGCCTGCGCTCTTTGGGTACTTATTAAGTAAATCAATACTTTCACAAAGTGCATCTTTAATAAACTTTGGTGTCTTAAATTGTGGCTCGCCTATTGTTAAACTAACAGGTGCATACTCGCTATTAGCCTCTACTCCGCTAAGAAGCTCGTTTAGCCTCTCGAATGGATACTTCTTAAACTCCATAAAATACCTTTTTATTTTTTTGTTACTAACCAATGAATAATTTTATCTTGAATATCTTTACCCAACCAAATCTTTGCGCCGTTATAAAATATAGCAACATCATAGAAGTTGCCCTTTATAGACTTAACAAAGCCTGCTATATTTTTAGCTCTCTTTAGTGTGCCTGTTTTCATAAATGCATGCCTCTTTACTGGCGAGTGCTTAAAGCGCTTTTTAATTGTGCCATCTACTCCGGCAATAGAGAGCGCATTTAACCAATCTTGCCCAAAATCTCTATAAGCACTATCGTGAATTCTCTTAGCAGTTGTTGCCTTAAGTCTAGACTCTGTTGATAATCCAGAACCATTTACAATAAAATCGCTACTATCCATTACGCCTTTTTGCACTAAAATATCTCTAATTGCTCTTTGCGATTTTTGTAGCGTTGCTGGGTAGCCGTATCTTTTTGCACCAAGAATTAAAAAGAGCTGTCTTGCATATAAGTTGTTGCTCTTTTTAAGCGTTTTAGCAACTATCTTAATTAGTGGTTTAGAGTAGTTTGTAAATAGCAATTTTGCACTCTTTGGCTTTGTTGCTAATATTAAATTACCTCTAAATTTTACACCTGCTTTATGTAGATAGTCTGCAAACGAAAAATAAAAACTCTTATACGGCATAGATAAAACTCTATTAATTACAATAGGTCTACACTTACTAGATAGCTTTCCTGCTAAAACAACATCTACACTATCTTTGTGCCGAATAAATTGAACCTTTGGCCAACTATTAGCACCCCTACAACTTGTATTTACAGCTTTTAGCTTGTTAACTATTTTATAGCTTCTATCGCCGTAGCTGCGTCTAATGTTAACACCACTTTTGCTAGGCACAATCTCGAACCTATTTAAGTGGTCGTTGTACATTAAAGCGTCTGGCATTGCGTTGTATTCGCTTACATAGTTTTTATCGAATCCCGAAGTTATAGTTGGGCTATTTTTAAAAAAAGTTCTATCTACAACTAAGTTACCCTTAATCTCTTTAATGCCGTAGCTTCTTATTTTTTTAGCAAAATTTTTAACATTAATTGCCCTTAGCGTTGGGTCTCCATATGCCTTTACTACTAAGTCGCCATTTAGCACACCAGCCTTTAGGGAACCAGTATAGTAAATTTGCGTTGGCCACTTAAAATCTTTTCCAAACTCTAAAAGTGCAGCGTAGCAAGTTGCAATCTTAGCAACCGAGGCAGGAACCCTAGGGGTATTGGCATTTAGCGAAGCTACAGCTTGCCCGTTTGCTCTATTTGTAACTAATATAGATAAATTATTAACATCTATCTTATCTTTTTGTATAAAGTTAATAATATCTTCAGGTAGCTGCGCACTAAGAGCTAGTGTGCTTGCTCCTGCTAACAATAAGCTTTTAAATATATTCACATCTTCTCCAAATAGAGAGTAGTATTAAACTACACCCTGCTCAAACTGATTTCTTAATTTCTCTTTTTCTATCTCTCTTCTTTTCTTCTCTGCTTGCTTGTTTTTGTAATCTTTTACATCAAATCCTAACCACATTAATACTGGCGAAGCAATAAAGATAGAAGAGTAAGTACCAACAACTACACCAATTAGTAGCGTAAAGCTAAAGCCTC
Organism: uncultured Nitratifractor sp.; assembly: GCA_964517485.1. GTDB lineage: Bacteria > Campylobacterota > Campylobacteria > Campylobacterales > Sulfurovaceae > JAADEQ01. The sequence goes on from CAZFCZ010000024.1 coordinate 2,033, forward strand.
TTAAAATTTCTCCACCAAATATGTAAAGCACAAACACAACAAAGAATGTAGTTAAAGATGTAAGTGTAGTTCTAGATAGTGTTTTTGTTACAGACTCGTCTATAATATCTCCTAAAATTACACCTTTTGCCTTGTGTAGCCCCTCTCTAATTCTATCAAATACAATAATTGTATCGTTTAGCGAGTAACCTAAAATTGTTAAAATTGCTGCTAAAATATCTAAGTTAAATGGCACACCAAATAGTGCAAGTGCCCCTAGCGCAATAGAAACATCATGCACCAAAGCAACAACAGATGCAAGTGCAAAACGCCACTCGAATCTAAATGTTAAATATATTAAAATACCTATAATAGCAAACAAAGTTGCCTTTAGCCCCTTTACTCTAAGCTCGCCACCAATTTTAGGACCAACCATATCTACACGACGCACCTCGAAATTACCAGTATCTTTTAGTAATTTACTAATTTCGTCGCCAACATCGTTACCTACCGATGTAGAAGTACTTTGAATTCTAATTACAATCTCTTCTTTACTACCAAAGTTTGTTACAGAAGCCCCACTATACTTCTTAATTGCACTAAGCTCTGCTCTAATATTTTTAATTGGAGCCTCTTTATCGTACTTTATCTGAACAAGTGTTCCACCTGCAAAGTCGATACCATAATTAAAGCCTTTTGTAAAAATAAGCCCCCACGAAAGAAGCACTATTAACACAGAGAGCATACCAAAATATTTAGCCTTAGCCATCAATGCAATTGGCTTTTTATACTTAAAAAACTCCATTATTTTGCCCCCTTAATACCAAACCAAAAGCCTAGTTTATCTTTTTTAATTTTGTGCAAATTCATCTGCCAAATTCCGTGCGTTCCTAAAATTGCTGTAAGCATAGATGCCATAATACCAATTGTCATAGTTACTGCAAAACCTTTAATTGGGCCTGTACCATAAAAGAATAGAAGTGTCGAGGCAATTAGCGTTGTTACATTCGCATCCCAAATTGCTGTAAATGCATTTGAGTAACCATCTTCTATTGCTTTTGCAACACTTTTGCCCTCTTTAATTAGCTCTCTAACTCTTTCGTTAATAATAACATTGGCATCTACAGCCATACCAACAGTTAGTACAATACCAGCCATACCAGGTAGTGTAAGCGTAGCGCCAAATAGCGACATAATTGCAATAATTAAGAACAAGTTTCCAATAAGTGCAACATCTGCTATAACACCAGCCATACCATAATATAAAGCCATAAATAAAACAACTAAAACAAAACCAGCAACAAGCGCTAAAGAGCTAGCTTTAATACTATCAGCTCCTAAGCTTGGACCAACGCTTCTTTTCTCTTCTACATATACTGGCGCAAGTAGTGCCCCAGAGCGTAAAGCAATTGCAACATCGTTAGCTTCGTTAATTGTAAAGCCACCGCTAATTTGCCCTCTACCACCACCAATTCTTTCGTTAATATGAGGTGCAGAGTAAACTTTGTTATCTAAAACAATTGCAAGTCTAGCACGGCTTGGCGCTGCCTTTTCTGTAAATTTACCAAAAATCTTAGCACCCTCTCCATTTAGTACAAATGTAATAATTGGCTGTCCATTTTGATCGTAAACTGCCTTTGCGTCTGTAAGCATTGCACCATCTAAAATAGGTATTTGGCGAATTAAATATCTATAGTTTGCATTTTTTACATCTTCTAAAATAACATCGCCATACTTTTTAGCCTCTTGAGCACTCATAGTATTTACTCTATCTGCTCTATCTTCGTCTACAGCCATAAGCTGTAAGTGCGCTTGCTTTGCAATTAGGTCTCTAATTCTTTGCTCATCTTTTGCGCTTTTAATTCCTGGTACTTCTACTAAAATCTTATCTTTACCCTGCTTTGCAACTGTTGGCTCTGCTAAACCAAATTGGTTAAGACGGTTTCTAATAGTCTCTACTGCTTGGTTAATTGCCTTAGCAACTACATCTTTCTCTTCTTGGCTAGTTAGCGTAATTGTAATTTTATTACCAACCGCGCCAACAGCAGCAGTTTTAACTGGTATCTCTTTTTTAATCGCCTCTAGCGCACTTTTTGTATCGTCTTCGTCTACTACTACAAACGAAGCGCTGTTGTCTTTAAACTCTACCTCGTCTATAACAATATCTTTTTTATCTAGTGCAAATTTAGCAGTAGAAGCTAAAGATTTAATGTACGACTTAACTGCCTCTTGCGTCTTTACGCCAAGAAGCATATGTAAACCACCCTGAAGGTCTAGCCCTAGTGTTATCTTTTTACCGCTATCGCTCTGCGTTAAAGACGGAATAGAAAACACTACCCCAAAAATAAGAGCAAGTATAAAAATAACAACTCTATAATTTAATTTACCCATTATAACCTGCTTAATCTATTTTTTTAGCAACATATGCTTTATCTAGCTTAACAATAGTCTCGTCGTTTAATTTAACTTTAAAAAACTCCTCTTCTGCTTTAACTACTTGTGCTATTAAGCCACCATTTGTTACTATTTTATCACCCTTAGTTAAAGACTCTAACATAGCCTGATGCTCTTTTTGTTGCTTCTGCTGTGGTCTTATAATTAAAAAATAAAAAATAGCAAATAGTGCTATAATTGGAAAAAATTGCATTACCGATTGTGACATTAAAGGTCCTTTAAATGAAAATTAGAAATTATTTTACCACCAACCATATAATAGAAGGCTTGATAATAGCAATATTACTATCTGCTTTTATATATATCGAGCACTTTAAGCTACTTTTAGAGTACAATCTATTAGCAATTAACACATTTAGTGCGGTTTTAGGATTGTATCTTTTACTTAAAGCTAAAGTACCCGTATGGTTTTTTAGTGGCTTTTTTATATCTATTTTTTGGTTATGGTGGCTTGCAGTTAGCTTTATATACTACCATTTGCCCTATTTAGTACCTGTTGTAATTTTAGCTATTGGCGTAATTTATGGCTTGCTATTTTTAACACTTGCATATATTGCCAAAAAAATTGCTCTAAAAATAGAGAGCTACTTTTTTGCCATTTATTGGGAGAATAGCCGTATTTTGCTAAATGCATTCGTTATAATATTAATTAACCAGTTTGAGCCATTTGGTTTTAATTGGCTTAAGCTACAGCTTATATTTACAGACTCTCTATTTGGGGTAGAGCTTATCTATTTTATTGGCATTGTTGCTACTATAGCGCTATTTAGCGTTAGCAAAAAGTACTACATTTTACTATTATTACTACTAGCTGTTAATTTAAAAACACCAAAAATATATACAAATAGCGCACTACGCGATATAGAGCTAACATCTACAGATATTAATGTTCAAGAAAAATGGAAGCCAAAAAACAGAGAACTATACACAAAAATTGCCCTAAAAGCTATAGATAAAGCAATAACTAAAAACAAAAAGCTAATTTTGCTACCAGAGTCTATACTACCATACTTTTTAAACCTAGAACACCCATATTTAGACCAATTTTTAGAGCGCTCTAAAAAGATTACAATTGTTGTTGGAGCGCTATATTTTAAAGGGCAAAACAACTTTAGAAACTCGGCATATATTATAAAAGATGGCAACTACACAGTAGCAAACAAAGTAGTTCTTGTACCCTTTGGCGAGGCCAATCCACTACCTAAATGGATGGGCTCTATTGTAAATAAAATCTTCTTCGATGGCGCTGTAGATTACAAAGCAGATAGTAATTTTACAACCATAAAAGCACTAAATAAAGAGTTTAAAATTGCAATTTGCTACGAAGGTACATCTAAATTAACATATCAAGACTACCCTAATTATGTTATTGTTATTAGCAATAACGGCTGGTTTAAACCAAGCATAGAACCAACACTGCAAAAGATAATGCTAAAATACTACGCAAGAGTCTATAAAAGTACAATTTACCACAGCATAAATGGCTCTAAATCTTATGTTGTACTGCCATTTCCAGAGGATACATAAATGCAACCAAAAGCTCTAAAGTGGTATCAGTATATATCTAAATTTACGCCAGCAAGTTGCCGCTACTATCCTACTTGCTCAGAGTATGCAAGGTGGCTTTACGAGTTCGATAACCCAATTATTGCAACACTTAAAAGTGCAAAACGAATAGCCACTTGCAACCAGCTATTTCCTGGTGGTATCGACTACCCAATGGTTGCTATGTGGCATATAAGCCCAACATCTCTTAAAAACAGAATATATAGAGTTAACTATTTAACTTTTAACAAAAAAGAGAGTAAACTACGAATAGTATTCTGGTTAATTCCAGCTAAAAAATATTTTATAATTATAAAGGATTTTAATGCAACTGCAACTTACATCCCCACTTGATATGCACCTTCATCTTCGCCAAGACGATATGTTAAAAGTGGTATCTCCACTTAGCTCAAAAAGCTTTTGTGGCGCTATTATTATGCCAAACACCACGCCACCAATTACAACCACACAACAAGTTAAAGCCTATAAAGAAGAGATTACAAACGCAACAAAAGGCGACACTTTTGCACCCTATATGACACTATTTTTTAAAGATAGCTATACAAAAGAGTTCTTAAGCCAAATAAGAGACGACATTACTGCTATAAAGCTCTATCCAGCTGGTATTACAACAAACAGCGAAGGCGGAGTTAGCACAATAGATGTTAAGACACTAGCTCCAACACTAAATGCCATGAGCGAGCTTAATATTCCACTATGTATTCACGGCGAGAGCGATGGCTTTGTAATGGACAGAGAAGCAGAGTTTGTACCAGTTTACAAGGCTCTTGCTAGCGCATTTCCAGATTTAAAAATTATAATGGAGCACATTACTACAAAAGCATCTGCAGACGCTCTTTTAGAGTACGACAACCTATATGCAACAATAACTCTACACCACCTATACATTACGCTAGACGATGTAGCAGGTGGCCTGCTACAACCACACCTATTTTGCAAACCAATTGCAAAGCGCCCCGAAGATAAAGAGGCACTACTAAATTTAGCACTAAATGCACACCCAAAAGTTATGTTTGGCTCAGACTCAGCACCCCATCCAAAAAATGCAAAAGAGGCTCCAGGTTGTGCCGCTGGTGTATTTACTGCGCCAATTGCCCTACCCCTACTAGCAGAACTTTTCGAAAGCCACAACAAACTAGATAACCTACAAGCTTTTGTTAGTACTAATGCTCAAAAAATATATGGCGTTGTGCCACCAAAAACAGTAGTAAATCTTGTAAAAAAACAGATGCAAATTCCACAAAACTACTCTAGCGTTGTGCCATTTATGGCTGGCAAAACAGTATCTTGGAGCATAGATGGCTAACATTTTAGAGACAATTGGCAACACACCTCTAATAAAACTACAAAACATTAGCAAAGAGCTAAATTGCAACATCTTTGCTAAGTGCGAATTTTTAAATCCAGCTGGCTCTATAAAAGATAGAGTCGCCCTAGCAATGGTAGAAGATGCAATTACTAATGGCAAGCTAAAAGGCAAGCATATTGTAGAGCCAACTAGCGGAAACACTGGCATTGGCTTGGCATTTGTGTGCGCAATAAAGGGCATAAAATTAACAATAGTTATGCCTGAATCTATGAGCAAAGAGAGACGCGACGCTATAAAACACTACGGCGCAGAGCTAATACTAACAAAAGCAGAACTTGGAATGCAAGGCGCAATACAGAAAGCTCAAGAGCTTGTAAAAAGTAGCAACGCTATTATGCTAGATCAGTTCGAAAATAGTGCCAATCCTAAAGCTCACTACCAAAGCACAGCCCCAGAGATTGCAAATGCACTAGATTGCATAGATATATTTATAGCAAGTGTTGGAACTGGCGGAACACTTAGTGGTATTGGCAAGTACCTAAAAGAGCAAAAAAATAGCCAAGTTATTGCAATAGAGCCAAGCGAGAGCGCTGTAATTAGCGGCAAAGAAAAGGGGCTTCACAAAATAGAAGGCATAGGAGCTGGCTTTATACCAAAAAACTTAGACCTATCTATTGTAGATAAAATTATAGAGGTCTCAAGCGAAGACGCAATTAATATGGCAAAAGAGCTAGCAAAAAAAGAGGCTCTTTTTATAGGTATATCAAGTGGCGCAAATGTCGCTGCAATATACAACCTAGCAAAAGAGCAAAATATTACAAATAAAACCATAGTTACCGTACTGCCAGATAACGCTTGCAGATACCAAAGTACAGAGCTTTTTAACTAAATGTATATAAAAATAGAAAACAGCGGCTTTAAAGTTTTACCAACAAACTCAAATTTAGAGCCAATTAAAGTAGATACATCAGCAATATCTACAACATCTAGCACCCTTTTTGAGACAATAAAAATAGAAAACAAAAAAGTTGCCAACCTTAATTACCACCAAAAAAGAGTAGATTTAGCCTTTAAAAACCTATTTAAAACTAAGCCAAATTTTACACTAAAAGATGCACTAAAAAATCACCCAACAGACAATTTATATAGAGCAAAAATTGTATATAATAAAGATGGTTTGCAAAGTTGCTCTTACTATATATATAGCAAAAAGATAATTAAGACTATAGCTTTAGTAGAGATTACAGATTTTAACTACAACTACAAATATACAAATCGAGAGCTTTTTTTACACCTACAAAATAGTATGCCACAATTTGACGAATTTTTAATAACCCAAAATGGCTACCTAAAAGATACCACTATTGCAAATATAGCACTTTTAGATAGCTCTACTAACCTTTGGCACACGCCAGAAGTTGCTCTTTTAGACGGAACAACAAAAGAGCGCTACATAAATGATAATAAATTAATTAAAAAAATGATACACTTTCGAAACTTAAAAAACTACACCACCATAGCAACGCTAAACGCTATGGTAGGGTTTAATATACTAAGGTAACTAATGGAACTTTTTAAAAAAGATAGCTACAAAGATTTGGTAATTGCAAACTGCTACAACACACTAGATGTTCTTTTAAAAGAGGGCTTAGACTTCTCAATAGCAACATATACAAACATTATAGACTTTAACCCACCAATTCCAAGCGAAATTATAGAGTTTGACGAAAGCGCACTATTTACAATTGCAGGCTTTACAAAAGAAAGCGCAATACTAAATAAAAATAATCTAAGCATCGAAACTGGCTTTGGGAGAGAGAACTACGGCTCTGTACTTACAATACCACTAGAGGCAATTATGCAAATCTTTACAGGCGAAGATATACTACACATTAGCTACTACGAGCCAGAAGTACAAGTAGTATTAGACTCTATGGAACTACTACTAAACAACCCAGAAAATCAAAAACTCTTAAAGAAGAAGGTTGCTAAAAAGTAACAAAAAAAGATAATTATTAATATATTGTTTACTTTTTAGTAAAATTTCATTAATTAATATTGACTTTCTTTAAAAAACTATGTTATACTAGCAATGTAAACAAAAACAAGGAGATTTACGATGAAAAAAGGTTTATTATTATCTGTAGTAGCTACAGGGTTTATTTTTGCTGGTGGAAATATCGCACCAGTTGCACCAGTTGCACCACAAGTTGCACCAGCTGCATGTGATTTCTGGGGTCAAATTGGCGCTAGATATGAGTTTAAAGACAATGGAACTTTAAAATTAGGTGACAAAGAGAACAACACTTGGAAAACAACTGTAGTTTTAGGTGTAAATAAGCAAATTGGTTATGGTTTTGGTATTGGTGCAGAAGTTGCAGCAACAACTCAACTAGGTCTTAACGATATCGCTGCTGATACAGATGAGAGTGCAGAACTTTCTGAGTTATACTTAACATACAAAGCTGGTAACACTGCTGTTAAAGCTGGTAGACAAGCTCTTCCTAAAACACTATCTCCATGGGCATGGACAGATAGCACTTTAGGTAGAAAAGATACAACTTTCGAAGGTGTAGTTGCAATTAACACTGATCTTGCAGATACAACTTTAGTTGGTGCTTGGATATCTAAGGCAGGTACTGGCTCTACATTTAACAATGTAAATGGTGTTAATGCTACTGGTTTATTTGCAATTGCTGCAGAGAACAAGTCTATTGCTAACACGACTTTAAGAGGTACACTTTACTATGTAACTAAAGCTAAAATTACTTCTGCTTGGGCTTCTGCTGAGACTAAAGCTGCTAATGTTAATCTTGGTTTCCAAGCTGCATATGTTAAAGCTAAAGGTAGTAAAGCATCTCTTGGCTTAGCTGCTTATGCTGGTACAAAGTTTGATGCACTAGATGCAAAATTAACTGTTGCATTTATTAACGATGGTGCAGCACCTTTATGCATTAGTGGTACAAGTGGTTTCTGGGGTAACTCATTCGCTGGTGGATTTGGTACAACTGTAAGCGCAACTGGTGGAAAGCAAAAGATTGCTAGATTAGACTTAAGCTATCCTTTAGCTAATGGTAAAATCTATGGTGGTGTAGGTGTTGATAAGCCAGACAATGGTAAGACTGCTGTTGGTGGTAGAGTTGGTTATACATTCAAAATTGCAGATGTTAATGCAAAAGTTGAGTACAGATATCTTAAAAACAAAGATTTCTCTGACAGAAAAGATCAAAGAATCAGAGTTGAAGGTGTATATAAGTTCTAATAAAACTTTTACTCTTCTCTTTCAAGCTTCGGCTTGAAAGCTCTATAATCTACATAAAACGCACTACTATCACAAATTAAAATACTATTTATCAGTTACTTTTATACATAAATAATAAAAAATTGTATCTTTTTATTAACTTTTCTTAAATTATTAACATAAAATTAATAAAAGTATAATATAATTGTGTACATTCAACAATTAAAAGGAGATTTTTATGAAAAAAGGTTTATTACTATCAGTAGTAGCTACAGGATTTATTTTTGCGGGCGGTAACATTGCACCAGTTGCACCAGTTGCTCAACCACAAGTTGCACCAGCAGCGTGTGATTTTTGGGGAACAATAGCAGTTAGATATGATGCTCATAAAGATGGTGAGTTTAATATTGGTGATACTGAGAATAACAAAGCAGCTTTAGCAATCGCTATGGGTGTAGAGAAGCAAATTGGTGCTGGTTTTGGTCTTGGTGCTGAAGTTGATGCTGGTTTCTTAACAGATGGTGAGTTTAATACACTTGGTTCTTTAGGTAAAAAAGAGTTCTCTGGTCTTTCTCAGTTATATGTAACTTATAAAGCTGGAAACACTGTTATTAAAGCTGGTAGACAAGCTCTTCCAAAAGCTGTATCTCCATTAGCATTTACTGAAAGAGGAACTCTTGGTGGTGTTCCATTACAAACTTATAATGGTGTTACTTTAGTAAATACTGATGTTGAAAACACTACATTAGTTGCTGCATGGGTAAGAAGTACTTATAACACATTAACTAACGATAATACAAAAGTTGGTGACAAAGGCGTATTTATGCTAGGTGCTATCAATAAGTCTATTGCTAACACAACTTTAAGCTTCGCTGGTTACTATGCTAAAAAAGGTAACGCTCTTCCTGCAGATTTAACAACTGTATTTGGTGCTGCTGAGACTAAAGCTGGTGATGTTAAATTAGGTTTACAATTAGCTTACTCTAAATTAAAAGGTGCTGATAAGACATTTGGTGTTGCTGCATATGCTGCTACTAACTTTAATGGTTTAGATGCTAAATTAACTTTAGCATACATTAACGATGGTGTTGCTCCATTAACTGTAACTCCTGGTGTAAGTGCATTCTGGGGTGCTACTTGGAGAGTAATGGGTGGAAATGCAAATGGTGCTAAGCAAAAAATTGCTAGACTTGACTTAGGTTACAAAGTTGGCGCTGGTAAAGTTTATGGTGGTGTAGCTGCAGATAAAGCTGATGGTAAATCAACTGCAGTAGCTGCTAGAATTGGTTATGACTTTAAAATTGCTGATGTAAATGCAAAAGTTGAGTACAGATATAACAAAAACTTTGCAAAAGTTAAAAACCACAGAGTTAGAGTTCAAGGTGTTTACAAGTTCTAATAAAACTTTTAAACAACTCTTTCAAGCCTCGGCTTGAAAGCTCTATTTACTACAACTATTTAACTACTACAAAAACTTTAAATTTATACATGCAAATATAATATAAAATATTTTATGAAATATATTTTTTATTCTAGCTATATGCTTAAACTATAGTTTATGATATAAATATTTGATATAATATCTTAAAAAAAGGCTTTTAATGGGTAAGTCTGTACACTTAATATCTTTAGGTTGCAATAAAAATTTGGTAGATAGCGAAGTAATGCTTGGTAAACTACATACATACGATATTACAAATAGCGCTAGCGATGCTGATGTAATTATTGTTAATACTTGTGGCTTTATAGAAGCAGCAAAAGAGGAGTCTATAAATACTATTTTAGAGGCGCACCAAAATAGAAAAGAGAACTCTATTTTAGTAGTTAGCGGATGCCTAAGCGAGCGCTATAAAGACGAACTTATAGAAGCAATTCCAGAGGTAGATATCTTCACTGGTGTTGGCGATTACGAAAGAATAGACGAGCTTATTTTAAATAAAGAGTCATCTTTTACACCAGAAGTTTACTTAGCAAACGAAAACTCTAAAAGGGTAATTACAGGATCTAACTACCATGCATACATTAAACTTAGCGAAGGGTGCAACCAAAACTGCGCTTTTTGTGCAATACCTAGCTTTAAAGGCAGATTACAATCTAGAAGCATAGAATCGGTAATTGCAGAGGTTACAAACCTACTAGAGCAAGGTTTTAGAGACTTTAGCTTTATATCGCAAGATACATCTAGCTACGGTAGAGACTTTGGCAACAAAGACGCCTTAATAGATTTAATTAAGCAAGTAGAGTTGCTTCCTGGTATTAAGAGTGCTAGAGTTTTATACCTATACCCATCAACAACAACATTTGAGCTTATAGATGCAATTGCTAACTCTAATGTTTTTCAGACATACTACGATATGCCAATTCAGCACATTAGCGACAATATGCTAAAAGTTATGAAAAGAGGAGCAAACAAAGAGAAAACTAAAAAGCTTCTAGAGTACATGAAGAGCAAAAAAGAGAGCTTTATAAGAACGGCAATAATTGCAGGCCATCCAGGCGAAGGCCAAGAGGACTTTTTAGAGGTAAAAGAGTACATTAAAGAGTTTAATTTCGATAGAGTAACAGTATTTGAGTACTCTAACGAAGAGAGCACAACAGCCTATAATTTAGAACAAATTCCTAAAGAGACAATTGCTAAAAGAGCACAAATACTTGGAGATATTGCAAAAGATTTAATGCTAAAATCAAACTCTAAGCTAATAGATAAAGAGATAGATCTAATTATAGACAATGTAAGTAGCGAGCACGAATACCTACTAAGTGCAAGACCAACACTATGGGCACCAGAGATAGATGGCGAAATTTTAATAAACGATACTAGCGATTTAAAAGTTAATCATGGTAGCTACTATAGAGCTAAAGTAACCTCATTAGCCGACACAACACCACTAGCAACACTAATTAAAGAGATTTAAATTGTTAAGCAAAGAGTCTATAAAACAGCTTTTAAGCGGTAAAAACCTGCTAGCTTTCTCTGCTGGTGTAGACTCTAGTGCACTCTTTTTTATTTTAATAGAGCACAATATTAATTTTGATATTGCAATTGTTAATTACAACCTAAGAGAGCAAGCAAAAGAAGAAGTTGCCTACGCTAAAGAGCTTGCAAAAAAGTACAATAAAAAAATATACACAGCAAGCGCACCTGTATTTAATAAAAATTTCGAAGCCAATGCAAGAGAGTTTAGATATACCTTTTTTAAGCAAATTATAAAAGAGAACGCCTATTGTAACCTACTTACAGCCCACCACCTAAACGACAAGCTAGAGTGGCTATTAATGCGCCTTAGCAAGGGTGCTGGCGTAAGCACACTTAGTGGCATGCAAGTAGTAGAGCAAAAAGAGTACTACACAAGTGTAAGACCCCTGCTAGAGTACACAAAAGAGGAACTACTTAACTATCTAGAGAAAAACAAAATTAAGCACTTTGTAGATAAGAGCAATTTCAATACAAAGTACGAGCGCAACAAGTTTAGACCCTTGGCTAATACCCTACTAAAAGAGGGTAAAGATGGCTTTCTTAGAAGCTTTAACCTACTACAAAACGAATCTAGCTTAATTAAAAATGGCTACGAGCTACAAGATATTGAACAAAATTTTAGAGCAATCAAGCTTGCCTCAAGAGAGCACGCACCTTACGCATTAAATCTATATTTAAAAGAGTTAGGTTACCTTGTAAGCTATAAAGAGCAACTTGCAATAAAGACACAAGAGTCGATAGTAGTTGGCAGAAAATGGGCAATAGAGCTTAGCAATAACACCCTATACATTGCCCCATACATAAAAGTAGTAATGCCCAAAGAGGTTAAAGAGCACTACCGTAAATTAAAAATACCACCTAAAATTAGGGGCTATCTATATTCAATTAACTATAAACTCTCTTAAGATTATCTATCTTAGAGCTCATATTAAGAAGTGCCATATCAGCAAGTGTAAGTGCCATCATTGCCTCGCAAACTACAACACCACGAATTGCAACACATGGGTCATGACGCCCCTCTAGCATATATGTTATCTCTTCGCCCTTTATATTTAGGCTCTTTTGCTCTTTAAAAACAGATGGCGTTGGCTTAAACCATACCTTTGCACTAACAACATCGCCATTGCTTATTCCACCAAGTATTCCGCCACTATGGTTGCTTAAAAAGCCATCTTTTGTTATGCCATCGTTATTGCTAGAGCCTCTTTTTCTGCTACTGTCTATACCATCACCAATCTCTACTGCTTTTGCCGCATTTATACCCATAAGATTGCTAGCTAGCGTTGCATCTAGTTTATAATATAGCGGCTCACCAAGTCCAACTGGTACATTAAATGCTTGCACTAAAACAGCCCCACCTACTGAGTCGTGGCTCTTTTTTGCACTTTTTACCGCCTCTATCTGCGCTGCTTCGGCATTTTTATCTAGACTTTTTACTTCGCTCTTTAGTGCAAAATCGAAATCTATCTCTTTAGACTCTATTGAGTCTATCTCTAAAATTCCACCTTTAACCTCAACTCCAATCTCTTTTAGCATCAATTTAGCTACCGCACCAGCTGCAACTCTTGCTGCTGTTTCTCTTGCACTACTTCGGCCACCGCCTCTGTAGTCTCTAATGCCATACTTATTCCAGTATGTAAAATCTGCGTGTCCTGGGCGAAAGATATCTTTAATATTGTTGTAATCTCTGCTCTTTTGATTTTCGTTAAATATAACCATAGCAATTGGCGTACCAGTACTTTGCCCCTCGAATACACCAGATAAAATCTCTACCTTATCGCTCTCTTTTCGTTGTGTTGTAAGCGCACTTTGCCCTGGCTTTCTGCGGTCTAGCTCGCTTTGAATAAAGGCTTCATCTATATTTAGCCCTGCTGGAACACCATCTACAATACACCCAATAGCCTTGCCATGCGACTCTCCAAAAGTAGTAAAACGAAACTTTAAACCTACGCTATTCATTACTATCCTTTAGCTTAACTAGTGCAATTTTTGCAGCGTCTTGTTGTGCCTCTTTTTTGCTTTTGCCCTTAGCTTTTGCAATCTCTTTGTTGTTAAGTACAATCGCAATTTCAAACACTTTATCGTGGTCTGGACCAGTAGAGCCAATTAGCGTATAAGTTGGTGTAGTGCCATAAATTGCCTGTGTTAGCTCTTGAAGCGAAGTTTTATAGTCTTTACATAACGAATCTAAGTCTATTTTAGGGTAGTTATCTTCTAATAGCTTAATAGCAATTTCTCTACTCTTCTCTAAGCCAGCCTCTAGATAAACAGCCCCCATTAGTGCCTCGAAAGCATTAGATAGCAAAGACTTTTTTGTTCTACCCTTGTTGTTCTCTTCTGCCGATGACAAAAATAGAAAATCACCTAAATTTAAAACTTTTGCCAACTTTGCAAAACCACCCTCGTTTACTAACGAAGCTCTAATTTTAGATAGCGTACCCTCATCTTTGTTTGGAAACTTAACATACAGATACTCGCCTACAATTAAATCTAAAACCGCATCGCCTAAAAACTCTAGCCGCTCATTATTGTAAGGCTTTTTGTAACTTTTATGGGTTAAAGCCTCAATAATCAACTGCTTATTGCTAAAGCTATATCCAATAATATCTTCTAGTTTGGATAACTCTTCCACTATATCTCCTTTATCTTTTTTGCAGCATCTACTGCTAATTTATCGCATCTTTCATTTTGTGGGTGCCCACTATGCCCTCTTACCCATGTAGCTCGTACTGTGTGCGCTTTTGCAGCGCTTATGTACTCTCTCCAAAGGTCAACATTTTTAACCTTTTTAAAATCTTTTGCTATCCAGTTTTTAAGCCAAATATTAATTGCATTTGCAACATAGCTACTATCTGTTACAACTTCTACGCTACATGGCTCTTTAAGCTCTTGTAAGCCTCTAATAACTGCTGTTAGCTCCATTTGGTTGTTAGTTGTATTCGCCTCGCCTCCGCTTAGCTCTTTCTCTTTACCTTTGTACTCTAAAATAGTACCCCAACCGCCAGCTCCTGGGTTACCAAGACTAGAGCCATCACTGTAGAGAGTAACCTCTTTCTTCTCTTTTTTGCTCAACTAATACCTTTACATTAAAACTATACACACTTTGGCAATTAGGGCATCTATATGCCATTAGCGGAAAGCTATTTTTACACTTAGTACAACTATACTTAAAGCTTAAATCGCCACTATTAAAGCCACCCTCTTTTGCTGCGGCTATAAGATCTATTGCAAAAATTGTCTCTTTTTGGCTAAAAGAGCTTTGCAAAAGACCCTTAATTGAGTACAACTTACTCAAAGTGCTGTACTTTGATATTATATCAAAATTTAGTTGTTCAATATCTAATTTCCACGCTATATCTACTACTTTTTTAAACTCTTCGCCTCTAAAGTACTCCCATGCATTAAGTGGCTCTAGCTTAAAAAGCTCCCGCAAAAGCACCCATCTATGCCGACTATCCTCTAGCTTAGCAGTTATTTTAGCAAACTTCTGCTCTTTATTATAATCGCCTGTTAAAATAAGTTGCAAATCTAAGTGCTCTGTATATTTAGTAACATCTTCGTTTAAAACCTCTAAAATATTTAACACCTCTTGCGCTTTTGTGTAGTCTCTTAAATGCTCGTAACAGAGCTCTAGTTTATATAAAATAGCTATATCTCTTGGAGTGTTATGCAGTATCTCTTTATAAATATCTACAGCTCTTTTTATAAAACCAGCCTTGTAGTAGGCACTTGCTAAGTGCGAAAGAATAGAGCTATCTTTAGTATGCTTTAGTAAATAAAGATACAAATTTATAGATTTAGAGTATTCGCCACTTCGCTGATACGACCTTGCAAGCAAAAATAGTGGCTTTTGCATACTATCGTCAAAGTGCATATTTTGGGTATCTAGCATACACTCGTTAGAGTCAAAACTCTTTAAAAAGTTTAGTAGCTCTTTTTGTTTTTGCTCTTGCTTCCAGATACTATAGCCATACGAAATTACAGATACTGCAAATATAATGCCAAGTAGCAAAAATATACTAACAATAGGATCGTTATAATCAGGAAGAAATGAACCCATAACCTATCTCTTTTTGATAAATTATAGCATTAAAGAGTTAAAAGGGCACCCACAAAGGGGTGCAAAGTAGTTAGCTTCTTAAGAATTTACTTGCTAAATCCATTAAACCGCCTACGCCGCCTACTTGCTCTAGTAAGTTTTCTGCTAAAGTGCTATCTTCGCTAGTTGCTTTATCTACTAAATTTGGTAGTACATTTGCAAGCTCATCTTTTGCAGTATCTGCATCGATTCCTAGCTTTTGTGCAAACTCTTCTAGTTTGTCGCCGCCAATTAAGTCTGCAACTTTGTCGCTACTAATTGGTGCATTCTCGCCGCTACCAATCCACGATGCTACTGTTTCGCCTAAGTCTCCGTTTGTAAGGTTAGAGATAATTGAACCTAAATCCAAACTACTACCCTCTGAACTACCGCCTAAAATAGAGCCTAAAGCGCTACTTATTAAATCTGAACTAATATTACTTGTACTCTCGTTGCTACTATTTTGTATCATACTAGCACCGACTTTTAATAAATCACCTAAATCCATTAAAGCTCCTTATTTAAAATAATGTAGCTATTATAGCATAAAATTATCAATACTTTAGATATAATTACATTATGATAGAAGAGAGCTCAATAGAGAGATTAAGAACCTCCATAGATGTTGTTGATGTTATAGGAAGCTACTTAGAACTTAAAAAGAGTGGTGCTAACTTTAAGGCTAACTGTCCGTTTCATGGCGAAAAAACCCCAAGTTTTGTTGTTAGTCCACAAAAGCAGATATTTCACTGTTTTGGGTGTGGAGTTGGTGGCGACTCTATAAAATTTGTTATGGAGTTCGAGAAGCTTAGCTACCCAGAGGCTATAGAAAAACTAGCATCATCATACAATATACCTCTAACTTACACAAAAGGTACAAACTCTGGCTCAAGCGATGAAAGACGAGTTTTAGAGGTTATTCAAAACTTCTATAAAGAGAGTATTCATAAGACTCCTCACGCCTTAGAATACCTGCAAAATAGAGGTATAACAAACAAAAGTATAGAGCACTTTGGAATTGGCTATGTAGGCTCTAGTGCATCTGTAATTGAAAAGATAAAACAAAACCAACTACCCCTGCCACTAGCAGCCGATTCTGGCGTTATTGCAAAAGGCGAGCGAGGCGACTACTACGCAAGATTGGTAGATAGAGTAACATTTCCAATTTTTAACACAGCTGGCGCAATTGTTGGTTTTGGGGGTAGAACACTTGGTAATCACCCCGCAAAGTATATTAACTCTCCTCAGACAAAACTATTTAACAAATCTAGGCTTTTATATGGCTACTACCTTGCAAAAAGCACTATTTACGACACCAAAGAGGTAGTAGTAACCGAGGGCTACTTAGATGTAATTATGCTACACCAAGCTGGCTTTACAAACGCCGTAGCAACCCTTGGAACCGCCCTTACAAGCGAGCATCTGCCTCTGCTTAGAAAAGGCGAGCCAAAAGTTACACTAGCTTACGATGGCGACAGTGCTGGTGTAGCAGCTGCACTAAAGGCAGCCAAACTACTAAGTACTAGCGGTTTCGAGGGTAGCGTTGTACTATTTCCAGAGGGCAAAGACCCAGCAGATATGGTAAGTAGTGGCAATTTACAAGAGCTAAGAAACCTGCTAAAAGGCGGAGCAGACTTAGCTATATTTGTAATAGAGCATATTAAAAACAGCTACAATATAAACAACCCATACGAAAAACAAAAAGCAATTACCGAAGTAAATAGCTACCTAAACACACTAAATAAGGTTGTTAAAGAGGCATATGCACTTAAAGCTGCGCAAATATTTAACACCCCACTTGCATACTTTAACCAAAAACAAAGAGCCCAGCAAGCCCCAACACAGCAAGCACAAATAAGCAAAAATCCAGCTTGGGAGGCGATACTTAAAAGTATGCTACATAATAACAGTCTAATAGATGAGCTATTAGATATTGTAGATTTTAGCTTTGCAAAAGGCTACGAGCAGGCATTTAGAAATTTAGCAGCAAACAACCTGCAAGACCCAGTATTAAGAGGCATAGAGATAGACGACACAGTACCCCTACTAGATGAAGCAGAGTTTAAAGCACAAATTCTACAAGAGTTAGAAATTTACTATAAAACTAAGCTAAAAGAGCTGCTAAATAGGCAAGATTTAGACTATAAAAGAAAGAGTTTTCTAATACGAAAGATAAAAACCGATATACTACCAAGAATTAAAAAAGGAGAGCTAGTCCCACATGAGAGCAATTTCACTATTTAGCGGTGGCTTAGATAGCATGCTTGCTATTAAGCAGATAACAAAACAAGGTATAGATGTAACTGCCCTTTACATATACACAGGCTTTGGCGGTACACACGATGTTAGAGAGCAAATAAAAGAGCGTGCAATTATGGCAGGAGCCGACTTTATAAGTGTAGATGTTAGAGAAGAGTATATTCAAGATATTCTATTTGATCCAGTTTATGGATATGGTAAAAACTTTAACCCATGTATAGATTGCCACGGCTATATGTTTAAAATTGCAAAAAAGATGCTTAAAGATTTAGATGCAAGCTTTTTAGTAACTGGCGAAGTGCTAGGACAGCGCCCAATGAGCCAAAGAAAAGATGCCCTAAGACAAGTACAAAAGTTAGCAGAAGATAAAGAGAACTTAATACTAAGACCACTAAGTGCAAAACTACTAGAGCCAACAAAACCGGAGCTAGAGGGCTGGATAGATAGAGAGCAACTGCTAGATATAAGTGGCAGAAACCGCGAAATTCAGCTAGCCTTAGCAAAAGAGTACGGCTGGGACGACTACGAATCTCCAGCTGGCGGATGCTTACTAACAGAGCCAGTATATAGCCAAAAGATACGCGAATTTTTAGAGCACGAAGAGTTTAGTGTAGACAGCATAGACCTACTAAAATTTGGAAGACACTTTAGACTACCAGATGGCGCAAAGCTAATTGTAGGACGCCACAAAGAAGATAACGACGCACTAAGTAGCATTACAAACAAAGACTATACAAGCTTTAAACTGCCAGTACCTGGCCCATTTAACCTAATACACAAAAGCGCAACACCCAAAGAGCAAGAGCTTGCAGCAAAAATAGCTATAACTTATGGCAAAAGCCAAAAAGATACAAACTATACAATAGAGATTTTAGGAAACAGCTACACAACAAGCCCCTTTGCCACAAAAGCCGAGGCTCAAAAATACTTTTTCGATAAAAAAAGCTAGAGTTTAACTCTAGTTTATACTGCTACATATCTAAATATTTAATTAGCCCTTTACTTAGCTTCTCATAAGGTAAAAGTTTAGTACCACCATACTTTAGTTTAAACAGTTTTGCACTATTTTGATCTTTAAGTGGAATTAAGTCGTCTCCATGAGGCCCAACAAGTCTTGAACCAAACATATACAGCGCTTTTTTTGCCTCGATTTTAGTACCATCTAGATAGTCTTTAACATACAGTTTTTCTATATCTGCACTTAAGAGTTTATGCTTTTTAAAATAGTCCTGATGCTCGAAAACTTGCATCATTGCTTTTACCGATACAAACTTTACACTCTCGCCATTTTTTAACTTGCCTTCACACACAAATTTAGGAAACTTTTTAAAATCTAAACTATAAACCATATCTAAATTATCACCTACTTTTGTGGTATTAACTTCCCATTTTTTTACATCTTCTGCAAAAATAGATATAGTTAAAAATATAAGTAAATAAAACATTTTCATAACAAATCCTTTCTTTTAAACGAAATATAACCAAGTAGTGCAAATACTAAACCTAACACTATTGGGTACACAACACTATAAACAACTAACAAGTTAGAGCCAAATGTATCTAGCAAATAGTATGCAACTGGGCCAATAACTGTTAACTCTGGGTCAAATAGAGTAATTGCACCTATTCTAAAGACCTCTATAGGGTTAAGCATTGCTATTGTTACAATTATGCTATCATCTACCCTACCTTGCAACATTAAGCCAATAAGAACAATATCTATAAACGCTAGCAGTACAATCCAAACCATAAACGATAATCCTAAAGCGATATCTGTAGATTTAACTACTGTAGATATAAAAAACGACAATCCTAAAAATAGAAAGCTCATAGAAAATACAAGCAGAGTATATAGTATAAGCATATCCCAAGGCAAACTACCACCATTTACTAACCCAAATACTATACCCAAAAGCATTGCAAATAAAACAGGTAAAAAGACAGTAAAAAATCGTCCAAGCATCTTACCCCAGTAGTATGCTTTAAGAGAAATTGGCGAAGATAGCATATACTCTAGCACATTACTCTCTCTATCTCCAGATATAGACTTTACTGTGGTTATTAATATAAAAATTGGCAAAATAACAATAGTAACTTGTATAAAAATTAGCAACATTCTACTTAATCCACTAAAGCCCATAACCACGCTATCACTTACTCCTGTAATAAAAAATAGCGCCATTAAACCACCAAAAATTATTGTATAAACATAAAACCACTTAGAGCGCAGAGACTCTTTTATATCTAAATATGCAACTAACATTAAATTTTTCATTTTTGTGCCTGCACTTTCGAGTTATTTATCTTCTCTATTTTAAAAATCATTTTACTAACATAGTTAAAATCTCTTAACTCTTTACCCTCTGGTTTTGTCTCTTGGGTATATGCACCAAATCCATAAGCCATAGGAGTAATACTATCATCTGTATATAGCGCCTTTTTAGCATCTATCCATTTACCAGTTTTTGCATCAGTAACCCACATAATTGCCTTATCTTTCCACGGTATTTTCTCTTCATCTAACCATAATATTCCACATCCTATATCATCAAACTTATAAGCTTTTCCGCTCTTTGGGTCAATTATCTCAAATGCGTACTTACGCTCGCTTATAGCCATTTTGCAACGCTCGCACATATCTCTATCCCAGTGCATCTTATCTACAGAACCAATCTCTTTTTTATCGCAACCAAACATAGCTAAAAATAGTAGCAGTATTAGACTAAATTTTCTCATCTTCAACCACCTCTCCTAGCTCCATATATATCTGTCTATTTACTAGAGTTTTTATCTCGTCTAGTCTATGCGTAATAAATATTGTTGTTATATCTTTATCTAAATTGCTTAACAAATTATAAAACATCTCTCTAGCTTTTGGGTCTAAATTTGCTGTTGGTTCATCGAATATTAAAAGAGAGTTCTTCTTGGCTAGTGCAATAGCAATTAGTAGTTTTTGCTTCATTCCACCAGATAGCTTAAAAAACTGTTTATTTGCATTTTTAACAATATCTAAATCCATCTCTTTTGCCTGTTTAAATATCTCCTCTTTTTGTATATTAGAGCTCTTGGCAATAAAACTTGTAAGCTCATCAATCGAGAGTTTAATAGGTGGTGGAAGCTGCGGAATAAAGCTAGCCATTTTAAGCACCTCTACCCTATTTTTAATTGGGTCATAGCCATCTACACTTATCTTTCCACCATCTATATGGTAAAAGCCAAGCAGTGCCCTAATTAGTGTAGTTTTACCAGCACCATTTGGCCCCATCATAGCAATTTTATCGCCACTATTAATTTGCAAGTTAACACCATTTAAGACATTTTCGCCAAGAAATTTTTTATATACGCTATCAACTATAATTTGCATATTTACACCAAATCTTTTAATCTAAAGTCTACACTATATGCATCTGTATGGCAAACATCAAAACATCTATTACACAAAATACAATCGCCATTTTTAATATATGCTTCACTTATGCCCTTCTCTTTACGCTCTTTATCGAATTTTGGTTTTGTAAACTCTATTACATGCTCTTCTGGGCAAATAGCAAGACACGCCGCGCAGTGGTCGCATTTGTTCATATCCCACTTAATTCTTGTTAGGCTAACCCAACCTAGCATATTATATGTAGTACCAACTGGGCAGATATATTTGCACCACCCTCTTCTACTAAAGAATATCTCAAAAAATAGCACTACTACTACCCAAATAAGAGCTAAACTCCAGCCATATGTTATAAATCTACTAATCATTCCTATAGGATTAATTACTTCAAAAACCAAATAGCCATCTATAAATGCAGCAGCTAAAAATACCAACCAAAAGAAAAATCTATAATTTGGATTAAACTTTCTCTCTTTAATTATCTTTTTACGAACCAAAATTAGGTGTATATGCTCTCCAATTTCGCTTAATAATCCATAAGGGCACACCCACGAGCAGTATGCTTTACCACCAACAAAAAAGTAAAATATCACAAGTGTTAAACTACCAATTATTACATTCGTATGTATATGGTGCTCGCTTGCATAAATCTCTAAAGCAGTAAAAGGATCAATTAAATGAAACCCCAAAAGCCTAGAGCCATTAAGGGTACCCTCTAAAAATTGAAAATCGATAAAAAAAGATAGAAAAAATGTTATATTAATAACAATTATACTTAACCATCTCCAGCCTCTCCAAGATAGTCTAGTTTTACCATTTTTATTCTTAGCAAACAAAGATGAGAGTAAAGACTCTCTTATTAACTCTTTTGAGCTCTGGTTATATCTATCCATAACACAATCCTTATTTTTGTGACGCTTCTAATTTTGCCTTAAATGTAGAAATCTCTTTTGATAACTCTTTAAGTTGTGCCTCATCTAGTCCATTTAACAGACCATACATTACATAATTTTTTCTCTTACCACTCTTAAACTCTTGTAGATCATTTAAAACCTTATCTTCACTTTGTCCTATAAGTTTAGGGCCAATTATACCCTCTCCAATATTACCATGGCAAGATGCGCAACTCTTTTTATATAGTGGGCTAACCTCGAATGCTGCTATGTTTCCAGCCTTTTCTCTAAGAGCTTTTAACTTCTTATCCATCTCACTCTCGCCCTTAGCTGCAGGTTTAGTTGCAACCTCAACCTTAGTTGTAGCTTGATTTGCCACGCTACCTTTTAACTTACTATCTTCCATCTTTGTCGACGCTACAAGCTCGTTAATTCTTTGTAGTTTATTTACATCGTTATCTAAACTATACATGTAATATGCACTCCAAAGTGCCAAAGCTGTTGCTACTGCTGCGATAATATGTTTAATCATTTTCCTTCCCTCATCTTTCTTATCTCTTTATTAAAGTTTGCAATCTCTAGAGCTAACTCTTTTAATTTTGCATCATCTATCTGCTCTACAAGCTCTTTCATTAGAGCATTCTCTCTTTTACCAGTTTTAAAATCGATAATCCTCTGGTAGATAAACTCTCCATCTTTATCTAGTAAAGATGGTCCTATAACACCATTTGCATAGTCGTCGTGGCATGGAGAGCACTTAACAATATACTCTTTGCTAAGCCTTTTTACCATAAGAGTAATTCTAACCTTCTCATATGGACTTTTTATATTTAAATAGGCATCAATAGTTGTTCTAACTTTGCTAGTTTCGCTATTATACTTTTTTGTCTCTTTATCGTTTTTCTTATTATAAGAGTAGTAAAACTCTCCGCTATTCTCTTTAGAGGTACTATTTTTCTCTTCTATCTTAACGGCATTTTTAGTTACCTTAATTACACCCTTAGCACTACTCTCTTGTGGCTCTTGGTCGCTCTTTTTACTGCTACCTCCACACCCACTTAAAGCAATAGCTAGCAGTAGTGTTGTCGCTATTTTAACCATTTTTGCCTCCTTTATAAACAGTTGCATACGATGCTCTTGGAATTATCTCTAAAACTTGTGTTGGGCAAAGCTCTACACAAGCCCCACACCCATTACAAGCCTCTCTTATCTCTGGTATAAAACCACCCTCTTTTTTTATCATTCCTATAGCATCTTGCGGATTTGGAAAGTATGGGCACATATCGGCACAAATTGAGCAAGCTTTATCTCTAGAGTTCTCTAGTTTTTGTAAAAGTTTTTTCTGTAGAGTCTGCTTCTCGTTATCGCTACTAGTAATCTCTACTTTTTTAGATGCCCTCTCGCTACTTGATATTACTTTTGTATGTTCGTATATTTTATCTATTGCACTATTTGGTACCTTTTTGTTATCTATTGCCAAGCAGCCATTAATATCTTTTAATACAGCTACACCCATATGTATAAACTTAATATTATCGTGCTCGTGCTCTAGTGCACCAGTTGGACAAGCCAATATACAAGGAAACGCCTCGCAAAGATAGCAGCCTCTCTCGTGTGGGTTAATATACGCCATTCCTACACTTGCACCACCATCGATATCTTCTAGCAGTATAGAGTCGTATGGGCAAACTTGTAAGCACTGACCACACTTAATACATAGCTTTAAAAAGTCATCCTCTTTAACCGCACCAGGAGGTCTTAGCTTTAGCTTATCTGCTTTTAGTTTTGGAGCATAATATATACCTGCACCACTTGCTAGTGCAACCAAACTAAAGCCCGCTACTCCTTTAAAAAAGTCTCTTCTTTTATTATCGTTATTTTTCAAAACTTATCTCCTAGTTTTAGTTTTGGGTGTTTATCTACTACTAATACTACTGGCTCAGAAAGCGGTGCTAATTTTGCTAAAAAATTAACAACACCAATTACAGGCGAACCATAAAAAAGTTTAACATTTGGTTTGTATAGCCACATCTTATCTGCATAATAGCGCTCTATATGTGGCGTATCTCCAACACCATCGCCATCTTTATCGAAGCCCTCATAGTTATCCCAATAGTTACCTTCCCACAGGTTTTTTTCTACTTTTGTGTTGTAAGAGTCGTTAATTACATTCTCTATATTACCCTTAATTGTATTGCCTCTAAGCTCATTATCTATACTTAAAGAGTGAAAATGCACAGCCTCTGCATTGTAAAGAAGCTTATTATTCTCTATAAAATTTTTAGTGCCAGGCTGAAAAGGCGAGCGGTCTATATATAAACCCCTTGCACAATATATCATGGTATTATCTTTTATAATATAGTTAGAGGCATCTTTAAGCCCAATACCTAACCCCGTAGTTCCAAGAGAGTTTTTTACTACATTTCCAGTAGCAATTGTATCTCTAGAGTACATAAAAAATATCCCTACACTATTGTGCTCATAACTGTTGTTTTTAACAATATTTTTACCCGTGTACATAAAGTGCAAAGAGTATCTGCAGTACTCTCCAAAGTTCTCTTCTATTAAGTTACCATGGCTATACCATACTACAAAATCTCTAGATTTAGTAACAAAGTTTTTACGCAAAATATTGTCGTTGCTATACCAAAGTCTAATTGCATCTCCACGAAGCCCCAAGCTAAATGGTTTAGATGTAACATAGTTGCCTTCTATTGTACAATTGTGAGCCTCTTGCATATCTATACCAAAAAGAACATCTGTTAACTTGCAATTAATAACTTTAGTGTTAGTAACCCTTATTAAGCTAATACCCGCATCTACCCTCTCGTGCTGAGCACCGCTTTTTCTAATAGATAGGTTCTTAAGTGTAACATTAGAGCTAGTAACTCTAATTACTGTTCCCTTGCCATCACCTTCTATAATAGCCTTTTTATTAATCCCATCAATAATAAGTGGTTTATTAATAACTATATTACCCTTATAAACACCAGCAGGTAGTTCTAGCTTAGAGCCAGGTTCTGCCTTATCTATAGCATCTTGTAAAGGGTTTGCAAAAACATTAGTAAGTGCAAAAATAGCTATTAGTATAAACCTCATTATTCACCTTATAAAGCCGCTTTTAGCGCTTTTTTTCTAGATACTAATGCCAAAAGAGACAACACACTAATAGCAACTAACACCCAAAAGCCTATTGTTGGGTAAGAGTGCGTAGTAAATTGTGCCACTTTACCATCGCCAAATACCGTTGGCATAAATGGTTTTATCTTAAACGCCCCCCAGTTATGCATATGGTGCCCAAACCAGTAAAGCCAGTAAGAGTAAAATCCAATAAACACTAAAGGCAGTGCAACTGGCACTAACATTAATAAGTTTAATAGTTTGCTATTATAAAGCATAAAATATACAAAAATTAGTGCAACAAAAATTAGTGCATATGGCGCTAACATTCTAAGATAAGGTGCACCTCTTTTCATTGGGTCCATACCAATAAAGTGATTAATAGTATTCATCTCGTGTACATCGCCACTAAATCCATCGAAGTGGTAATATACTGGTATTCCATTTGGAAACGACTCTTTAGGATAGTTTGGAGCTTCAAGAGCAACATACCAAATAGGTGCAGTAGATACACTTATCTCGCTATCTTCTTCTATCATCTTCTTTAAATTACCAGCAACATGTTTAGGTGTATTAGGACTAACATATCTACCTTTTTGATAGTAGTCCCAAGTTTTATATGCTAGTGGTGATATTAACTCTGATTTATCCTCTTCGTTTAACTCTACAACATTGTGAGTAAAAACTGCTGGAATCACAAAAAAGTATAAGAGCAACAATAAAGCAAGTAGTGCAAATACCTTAGATTTAAGTAGTGAACTGTTCATAATAAGCCTTTCAAGTTTATTTATCGATATCTATCCTTAATTATATAGACATTGATAACTAAAATTAATGACTTACATCAAAAAAAGTAAAATTGGGCAAAGAAGTGCCCAATTTTTTTTAGAATAGATTAGCGTTTTTCTCTATCCATTTTAGATACTCTATAATATCATCTACTTGCTCTGGTTTCATACCTTGGTTAGGCATTCTTAAGTTAAAGTAGTTAATCATAGACTCTACATAAGGGTCTTTATATTTGCTTTTTGGATCTAAAACAAAATCTTTTACCCACTTCTCTCCATTCTCGTGTCTGCTAAGTACACCCACTAAGTCTGGCCCTGAACTTACTTTACCAATAACATGGCATCCGTTACAACCACCCTCTAAATATGCAGCTTTACCTCTTTTTTGAGCTTCGCTCATAGGTGATGCAATTTTTGTTACAAGCAAGTCTTTTGCTCTAATTCCAACATCGGCAGTTTTAACCATATATTGCCAGATCATATTTTCAAACAAAATAGCTTTTTCTAAATCGCCAGCTTTAACTGCTGCATCAGATTGCTTTTTCTGCTCTGCAATTTTGCCATACTGATCAAGCGCATCTGTTACAAGGTTTTTAACTGTTGGATACTTATCAAAATGGTTAGCTTTTAAGAACTTAACAACACTTTGAATAACTTTATCAGTTGCCGCATTTGTTGCTACTGTTTTGTCGTACTCTGCTTTAAGCTGCTCTGGAGTCATTTTTGCTCTTTTTAGCTTTTTAGCACTTGTATATTTTTTGTTAGGATCTTTAACCATTAAATAACCCATCATCTCTAAGTGAAGTGCTGAACAAAACTCTGTACAATAGTATGGGAATACACCTTCCATATCTGCTTTAAATGTAACTGCAACTGTTTTTCCAGGCTCAAGAGATGTATGAACATTATATAAATCTATTGTAAAGCCATGAGTCTCATCTTCTGCACGCTCTAGGTTTGTTAAATAGAATGTTACAGTATCGCCTTTATTTACTGTTACATGTTCTGGATTAATATGGCTTCTTACCATTGTTCCATAAACATATACATGATTACCTTTTCTCTCGATTCTCTCTTGACCAGCTAGTGTTTTACCAATATGTGTTTTACCAGTAAATGCACTTGTACCCATTTTGTATCTTACATGTGGGTGCAGTTTTTCTGCTCTAATTGCTACAGCTTGATGCGGTTCTCCAAGAGGAATTGGCATATCGTAAAGTAGCTGCATCTTTTTACCTCTAACATCAATTAGCTGGTGGTTTTGTGGATGAAGTGGTCCGATATTGTTAAATCTATCGATTGCCAATTTATTAAGTGCAATAATATAATCTCCTTGAGGATCTGTAGATTTACCTTCCATTCCACAAAGGTGACCGATATTATAGTTTACATTTTGTCTATCTTGTACTTTACAAGTTAAATAGTTCCATCTTACAACTTGGCTATCAACATAAAGAGATGTATAGATTTCACCATCAGTTTTCCATTTTGGTCCATACTGGTTATGTAGTGGCCCAAGACCAAGTTCTGCTTGACAATGTGCTGTTTTTTTAAGGTCTAAAATAGGAATGCCGTATGGATCTTTGCCAGCATACTCTTTATTATCTATTAGCTTTTTGATCTTTTCCCAGCTATAAACAGTAGCATGAGTATCTAGTTTACCACAAACTACAATATATTTACCATCTGGGCTTACATCAACGCCGTGTGGAGATTTAGGCTCTGGAATTAAGAAAAGTGCGTTATTTTTAACAGCTACATCAATTGGAATAACTCTATGACCGTTAATTATTTTTACATTTTTATCATCTTTTGCAAG
>CAZFCZ010000025.1:0-16769 GCA_964517485.1 uncultured Nitratifractor sp.
AAGATAAGTTTTTTTCATTAGCTGGTCAAAAGCTAATCAGAATTCGTTCAAAATTAAATACCAATTTGGTTAGAAATGATTTTAAAAAACTAATCAAAGAGTTAATAAAGAACTAGACTTAACAAGACGGAGCAACAAAAATCTGTTTCCCCAGCTGAGATTTAGTCTTTTTTTTATAGCAACTTACGCTATTATGTTCCATAATATATAGTTAACTTCTACAAAAATAAAATCACTCCTTGACAAATATAGTATAATTTAAGTATACTTTTTATACTTATATATAAAAAGGCTTAGTATGAAATTTGAGTATGATGAGAAGAAAAATCATATCAACAAAGAAAAACATGGTATTGACTTTGTAGAAGCTCAAAAACTTTGGCAGGATGAAGAAGCACTTGTGATTCCTGCAAATATTGTTGATAATGAAATTCGCTATGCTCTCATCTCAAAAATATTTACTAAATGCTTTGTTGCAATATTTACTATAAGAGAAGATACAACTATAATAATAAGTGTCAGAAGATGTAGAAAAAATGAGGAGAAAAACTATGAAAAAAATAACAGCTAAAGAGTTTGATGAGAAATTTGATAATGGTGAAGATATAAGTGAATATCTTAACTTTGCACAAGCGACAAGACCAAATACTCTAAATACAAATACTAAAAAAGTAAATATTGATTTCCCTCAGTGGGTTATTGAAGCATTAGATAAAGAAGCAAAAAAGATAGGTGTTACAAGACAATCTATCATAAAAGTATGGATAGCTGAAAGACTTAAAGAAGAAGCACATCTACAAGCAAGTTAACAACACTTTGGAGCCAATAAGAAACCCTGGCGGGTTTTATTGGCTTAAGTCTAGCTTTAGTCTCACTTGAAATTTGAGCAAATAGAAAGATAAAAAAATGAATGAAATCCTAAAGCTATTGAATATTTATATCTAGCTCGATACAATATAAAGCCTACAACCACCAGCAATAAAAGCAAAAAGATACATTTTTAAAAAATATTAAAAGAGGACAAAGCAATGAATAAAATTCCATATATGGCACAAGAAATTTTACATACAAGCCAATAGTAAATTGGTATTTTTTCGTTATTTGTAATAGTATAGTGTTTAAGTTTTTTATTATAAAAGAAGAAAATTATCAAACTTTAACAACTGTTACTTTGTTGTTAATTTGGCTACCTATTATATTATATTCTTTCTACATTAGCTATAAAGATTATCCTTTGCAAGACTACATAAACGATAAATATAATAATGGTAATGCAATATTTTCTCGCATACATCTTTGGCAAATAATACACAAAAACTACTCGAATGACCCACTGCTAAAAAAAGTTAAAAGTAATTATAAAAAATATATCTTTTTTGTGCTGTAAGTATTTTTTTCTTTACCACTGTTAATATTGGCAATACAGATACCTTGGGGCAAAGTTATAGCAGATATTATAAGGTACATAAATACTGGCACTTTTGAGGGGTAATATGAAAAATGCAATAGGGTTACTTATTCTTGGGAGTATGTCTATTTTAACGGGCATTAAAACAGCAAGAGATAAAGTCATTCCTCAAGGTAGAGGACAAATTGCATGGGATGTTAGCGATAAACCATATATAGCGTATGTTATAGGTATTATTTTTATTATTTATGGTGTATATACTCTTAAAATCTCCCTAAAGACTACAAAAAAAATCGATATTAAGAAAATAGATATAAAAAATAGAGTTAAAAATATGATGCCAGATATGAATTTATTTACTATTGTTCTCTTTATTCTTATAGCATTTCCAACACTAATATTTGGTATAGCAATGTTGGAAAATTAACACAAATTAGATAAATTTTAACGCTACTGCAACCTATAAATATGCCCTTGGTATTTAAGTTTTTTTGGCGATAGTACATCTATTTTTGTATTTTCTATAAGCAAGTATGGGGTTGTTCCTTTTAGTGTGTATTTGTGGGTGTTTGTGTATGTAAAGCCATTTTTTCTTCTGTTTTTATTTAGTTTTGCGCTTTTTATCTCTTTTATGCTAATGTGGTTTTTTCGGTTGGTTTGTAAAAAGTATACTGTTTTATCTTTGGCAAGTAGTAAAAATGCGTAGTCGTTTTTTATTTTGGTTTTGTATATTTTTTCTAGTTTAAATTTTACTTGTGAGCTCTTAAGTGGTGGCTCTTTTTTGGCTTTTGCACTTACTCTATTATAGTAAACAGTATCGCTAAATTTAAGTGTTAGATGATTCGCATCTAATAGTGTTACAGGAATCTTGCTACCAGCTACAACTATAGAGTAGCCTGTTGCATTTTTATGTAGCTTGCTTTTAAGCCCTGCTCTTGGAATCTCTACTGTATTATTGGCATAGATATTCATAAGTGCAAATAAATTCATAGCCATTTTGTTTTCTCGTTTGTTTACTTTTACGGTTTTTGCTTTATCTATTTTCCAGCTTCCTGTTAACGATGTTGCAAAAGCCAAACTGCTACTTAGTGCTATTAATATTGCTATTTTTTTCATTTAAATTTCCTTGTAATTTGCTAATTTTTTATTGCTGGCAAACATAGTGTTCCGTCTTTGTTTGCTCTTATAACTGCTTGTGATGGCTGTTGGCTATAGATTGTGCCTCTTTTTACCTTTGCCATTTTTGATTTAAGTACTCTATAAAGTTCTATATCGCAACCATACGATTTTTTCTTTGGAGTAAACCTTTTAAAGCTTGGCTTTTCGTTTCCTGTTTGCGAAAATCTCCACATAGTGCCATTTTTTCTTAGGCCATATATGTTACAGCACCCTAAAACAATTTTTTTCCAGTCGCTAAAGTTGCTAATTTTTTCTATTTTAAGTGGTCTTTTGTATCTGCCTTGTGCAAATGCTAGCTCTGGTATGCGCCATAAAGTGCCATCTTTCTTTAGCCCAATATCGTAAGAGCAACAGCCGTTTCCTGCGTATTTTATGGCAAAATATGACCAATTGCGGCTTTTGCTTAATTTTTTAGCTTTTGCACCTAAACCTTCGCCCCAGCCCCAAAGTGTGCCATTTGACTTTATTGCATACATGCGGTAGCCACCGTTAAAAAATTTAGCCCTTCTAAAGCCTTGCCCTATTTTTTTAGGCTTAAGATAGTAGATTTTTTTAATATTATATAAAGGCTTGCCAGTTTGAGGATCTATTGGATTAATCTGCCCCCAACCGCACTCGCCAACTTTACCAAACTGCCAAAGAGTACCATCTTTTTTAAGAGCCGTATAGCCCGAACAGGTTTTCCACGCCTTAATCCAATTTTTACTTTTGCTTTGCTCTTGCTTTCTGTTTTTTTTACATTTTGCTCTTTTTTTATGTTTATGCACCAACTTTACACTTCTTGTGCAAATTACATAACCTTTATAACCCATATCGGCATTGCCTCTATTGTTCTTTTTAAAGTTAACAAAGCTACCTATATGAGAATCAAGACTATTGGGTTCTGCCACTGCTTCGCCTGCCCACATCCATACATTGTCGTACTTTCCTCCAGTTGCTGGCATTTTAAATATAGGCTTTGCATATAGCCCGTTACGCCCTTTTGTGCGGTTCATAATTGTTGTTAACTCTCTTGTGCTTGCAAGTCGCCAATCGCTGTAGCCATTAAGGTGCAATCTTCTGCAATAGCGATTGGCATGATGCCAGTTCCAAACACGAGAACCCTCTATATCTGCATCAAAAATCTGTTTATCCCTAGCACTAAATGCCTGGTTTTGATACATAACATCGCCAATAATTAACACATCACTCCCTCTTGCCTGCAAAAAAGAGAGGCTAGTAGCAAGCATAACTGCTATTGCTATAATTTTTTTCATTTAAAACTCCTTGTATATGGTAAATAACACTTTTGTTAAAATATTTGCATACATAGATAAATCTTTATTCTATTGCGCTGGCATGCACTGTTGCATCTCTTTCATATTATTGGTTTTTTCCATACACTCCATACTCTTAATACTTTGTTCCATAAAACCTAATATCTTTTTCTTGCTTGCTAAACTCCACTCTTCAAAAGACTCTTCGTGCTCGCCACCCATAGTATTTGCTTTATCAACACATATATTTGCATCTTTAAGTGTATTTGCATTATTTAAACATTTTCTACTAAAACGCAATATTTTACCTTCTAGCAAAATTTTCTTTTTAATTTGTGGCCACATTGCTTTCATCATGGCATTTCCCATCTTTTTTTCTTGTTCTTTTGTTATTTTTTCTCCATCTTTAATGCCTGCACTTTTTTTAGCAGCTTCTATTGATGCCTTTACTTGTGCCATATCTTTAATATCTTTTTTAAATTTAATTTCAGACTGCTTATCCATAGCGTCTAGTTTGTTTTTATCTAGCTTCTCTCCGTCTATATTGTAAATAGGAAAATCAGGTAATTTAAAATCGCTTGCAGAAACAGAAATATCGAACTCTGCCTTGGTAGCAACTTCTATATTTTTAATGCCCATTACTTCGTTTTCGATTCTTAAAGAGATACCTTTGTAGATACACTGTTTTACTCCTGGCATTTCCCAGATATCGCAGGTGTAACCTAGCACTTTATCTGTGCCAGTTTTTTTAGCACCCATATTTTTTAGCATCTCTTCGTTAGCTTGCTTTATACTTTTTTTCTCAATCATAGCCTTAGCTACTGCACCTATATTGTTCATGCGTATAATACGCCTATTGTTAAACGAAACCTTATAAACAATACTTCCTTTTGTGTATGTTATTGTATGAGTTTTAGTTACATTTGTTTTGCCCATAACGACTTGTTTTTGAATTTTATTCTCTTCTGTTAGACTTTTGGCTCCGTGGTTACTAATAATTACTCTTTTTTTACCAATAGTTTGCATCTTTTGCCCCATAATCTCGCCAGATCCTTTAATTTTATAATCAATTTTTCCACTTTTTATATCGTAGAGTTTTATCTGATTTCCAAACAATATACTGCTACCTATTAATACTACTAAACTCGCTTTTGCTATTTTTGTCATTTTTTCCTCCTGTTATTTTGTAAACATTTTAAGTTCGTCTTCTAAAACTTTTTGCTCATCTTTGTCTATTTGGTTTTGTATATCTTTTTCTTTTGCATTAAGCTCATTACCAAGATCTTTTTCTGCCCAATTTGGTTCGTCTTTATCTTTATTTGCACTTTTATCTAAAGCACTACTTGCCTTTTTTTTACCGTTATAAGGTTCTCTCTTTTGACCTTTATATTTAGGATTATAAAAAGGACTATTTAAAGCATCATAGATACCTTTCTCGATAGTATGACCACCCGACCAATTTTTCATACGCCACTTAATTCTCCTTGCTTTTGCTCTTTCATCTCTGTTTGCAGGACGAAAATCTATATCGTATTCATATAAAACTCTCTCTGCTTGTCTCCATATTACAGTTCCGCGCAAAAACTTCTCGGCCATCTTAATTTCACATAACTCTTTGCTGTCAATAGCCTTGCGCGGGTTAAGTAAAGCTCTTGCTGCAATTAAATTTCTTTCTGTTATAGTCTTTCGCAACTCTTTAGGTACATGAAATACCTGTTCGTTTAACAAAACATTTTTAGCAATATAGGTTCCTTTTTTATGAAAGGTTGGCACAATGTTTCTAACATCTCTCCATTTAATTTGAATAATAGGCTCTATACTACTTATCTTAAAATTAAGATCTGTCTTGTTTGTAAATCTTATATCTTTCTGGTTAACCCCCTTGCTATCTGTACTAAAAACATATACTGGTGCTATATTGATATGTTTATTCTTTTCATCTTCTTCTTTAAGCTCAAACAAGCACTTATGTGCATTAAACTGATACTTTTGACTAGTTCTGTCACTAGATGCACTATCCGAAAGTGGTACATTTGTTATTTTTCCACTTCTTGGGTTTATAAATATTACTTGCTTACTCTCTTTTATAGTAATTCGCGAAAGCCTTGGTGTATTTTTACCCATCCATCTTTTAAAATGTGGTGATTTTTCTTCTACCTTTTTAATACCTGTAGTAACAGTATAGACTCCATTTGCACACTCAAGAAGTATCTTATTGTACTCTTTCCAAATTTTAGATTGTTCGTATTTTAAAGCTCTACCATCTGGAGCAAACATAGGTAACGACTGCACATAAGATGTTAAACAATCTAAGTAGTATCCACATCTCCCTTTTTTAGTTACAGGCTCTCTTTGAATCATATATCTCGCACCGCTATCCCATGCTTTTTGAGCTTTTTTATCGGCTTTTAATGCATACTCTAAATATTTTTCATCATTTTGATTCTCTTTGGCTAATTTTCTCATAGCCTCTCCACATTTTAAAAGTTTGCCTGTATCGGGTAATAGTGTACATTTTTTTACACGAATAGAAGATTTATATAAAGCTTTACAAGACTTCTCGTTAATACTATTTGCTTCATCTGCAATAATAAATTCTCCACTTAAAACAAATATAATTAATAAAAGTAATTTTTTCATTTAAAATCCTTTAATCTGCACACATACAGCCATTTTTAGAGGATGTTTTTTTAAGTAGTTTTTTCTTTGTAATTTGCCCTCTTTTGTTAATATTTAATCTATATACAAAGTGTCCACATTCGCCAAAGTTGTTTATACTGTTGTCGTATTCTGTGATTGCCACATAGCCCTTTGCACTTTTTTGGTATTTTAGTTTATCGTATGGCTCGTTTCTCATCCACAAAATTAAGTTTAGCTCTGCTGGTGTATCTATATCTCCTAAGAATCTAGCAACATCAGATATTTCGTTCATTTTCCACATTTTGCCTTTATTGTCTATAATAAACCCAAAACTCTGACTAAAAGAGCACCCTTCTAATAAGCATGTGCCTATCTTTCGAATATTTGCTTCTTTAGAAAAGTTTGGAGTAACTCTTCTAAAACTCTTTAGTACATTAGGCTTAATAGGTCTCTTGCAAGTAGACATTACTATATGGTAGCTATGGTTATCTCTTTTATGTTTTGTATCCCAAATATACTCTCTAACTTCAAGACAATTAATATCTGACTTTAAAGTATAAGCACTAGGTGGGTACTTTTTTAAAGGCTTAAGATTATGCCACTTATGAGCTTCTGCTCCAATTTGTGTTATTAGAAGTATTGTTAATATCTTTATCATTTTTTGCCTTTGTAGTTAAAATTGCTATAATTAGGGGCTTTGGGCTCAAGGGAGCTATTTGGTTGCAAGGCGCACCACGCTTTTAGTTTGTTAAAATTTATATTTTTATAGGTGGTTATTTTTATTATTTTACCCTCTATTTCAGGGTGGCTACCGCCTACGAGTTGGCTACCATAAAGCAGTACATCTTTGCCAACAGCTTTTTGTGCTACAGCTTGGCTTAGCTGGTAGCTAGTTACTGTGTTGTTAATGCCATTTCTAGCATTTATATAGTATGTTTTAGACTCTTTATCGTATTTTATTTTTCCAAAATAAAGCATACCAAATCCACACATATTTGGCAATTTTTGCTCTGCTTTAATAGTGCCTTTTTGATCTTTTTGCACACCACTTTGCACACACCCAACTAGCGCTAATGCCCCAATTAATATAAATAAGTTACTCCTAAAAACCACCATAAACTACCCACCTTTATACTGTAATAAAGTATTGTATCTATATATTGTGCCAAAGGTGTGGCGTGTTAAATGTAGATATACTTAGTTGCTATTTAACAATTTAGCCCATAATTTATGGTATAATTTGCCAAAAAAAGAGTTTTTATGAGTAGAGATAAGTTAGAGAGTGCAGTAAAAGAGATATTGGTAAATATTGGCGAAGACCCAGAGCGTGAGGGGTTGCTAAAGACTCCGTTGCGTGTGGCTAAGAGTTTCGAATTTTTAACAAAAGGGTATAAGCAAGACCCAAAAGAGATACTAAACCAAGCGCTCTTTACAACAACAAACGACGAGATGGTGCTTGTAAGAGATATAGAGTTTTACTCTATGTGCGAGCATCATCTATTGCCAATTATTGGGCGTGTGCATGTGGCTTATATACCTAATGGCAAGGTTGTAGGACTTAGCAAGATACCAAGAATTGTAGAGGTTTTTGCACGCAGATTGCAAATTCAAGAGCAACTTACAGAGCAAATTGCCGACGCAATTAACGACACAATAGAGCCAAAAGGTGTTGCTGTTGTGGTGCACGCAAGACATATGTGTATGGAGATGCGTGGGGTAGAGAAGATAAACTCTACAACAGTAAGCTCGGCTCTTCGTGGGCTGTTTAAGAGCGATCTTAAAACAAGAAGCGAGTTTTTTAACCTTATAAATGCTAATGTCCCATCTAACTTTTAAAGCTATTTTTATATCCGATATACATATTGGGCATAAGAGTTCTAAAGTAGATAAATTACTTAAATTTTTAAAAGAGGTAGAGACTAAAAAGATATTTTTAGTTGGCGATATTATATATCGCAATTGCCCACAAGATGATGCCAAGCTAAAAGAGCTAGTTGCATTGCTTAAAGCAAAAGGTTGCCAACTATACTTTATACACGGTAACCACGAAACCCAAAGAGATGCGCTACCAACTGTTTTAGATGAGTTTAAATTTTATAAAAACTACATATACGAGTTTGCAAATAAAAAGGTTTTAGTAGAGCACGGAGATAGCTACGATAGTAAAGATACCTTTTTGCGCTCGCTTAAATATGTTGCTAAACGAACGCAAGTTAAGTCTAAAGATAGTGTCTCTAAAGCTAATTTAAAAAGGTGGCTACACCACAACCTAAAAGAGATAGCTAAGCTATTTTTACATAGACACTTTTCGAAATATATGGCTCTTAGAGCCAAGAAAAATAGGTGCAATAGCGTAATTTGTGGCCATTTTCATGTTGCAAAAAAGAGTAGCCATTACGGTATAAACTACTACAACTGTGGCGATTGGATTACCAATTTTAGCTACATTGGGCACGATTTTAGCGACAATTTAAATTTATATAGATACAAGTAGCCAAATTTTTAGACAAAAGCTACCATTTTTTTTAAAATTAGTGTAAACTAACAAGTTAAGTTTATGATTGCACTCTAATTTACTTATGGTGCTAAATAAAAGGGGACTATTTGGAGGCACTATTTTATGTTGGTTTAATTTTTGTGCTTGGCGCACTTATGAAGTGGGTTAGTCTAAAGTTTAATGTATTGTATGTAGTTGGCTATTTAACTTTAGGCTTTTTGCTAGGCCCTAAGATGTATAATGTTGTTCCACAAGAGTTTATAGATGGCTCGCATGTAATTATAGACCTCTCTTTAGCGCTAATTTCTGTGCTTGTTGGGGCGAATTTAAAGTATAATTTACTAAAAGATGTGTGGCGACAAATTGTTGTTATATCGGCATTCGAGGCATTTTTTACCTTTTTGTTTATAGGCGTGGCATTTTATGTGCTTTTTGACTTTTTAGATATGGGCTTTGGTACAAACTACCAGCTTACTATTGCTTTAATTTTTGGAGCACTTGCTTCGGCCACTGCGCCTGCTACAATTTTGGCTGTAATTCATCAGCTTAATATTAAAAATAAATTTAGCTCGTTTTTGCTTGCTGTAGTTGCAACCGATAATGCTATTACACTAATTTTATTTAGCTTAGTTGTTATTAGCACAAGGGCATCTACCGAGTTTGCAGGTTATAGCTACGATACTGTTTTTGTTATAGTACCAATAATATTTTTTACAATTTTAATTGGTGTTGTGGGGGCTGTTGTGTCTGAAATTATCGACAGAGTATTTGCTAACTACAAAAGCATTAAGACAACATCGACTCTAGGTATGATATTTTTAGTCTATAGCCTAAGTAAATATTTTGGACTTGAGCCAATGCTAGCGTCGCTTGTAATGGGTGTTGTAATGGCAAATATATCTAAAAGTTTTTATGTCGTAAAAGAGGAGTTCGACTACCACCTACAAGATATTATATTTTTACTATTTTTTACCATTTCGGCAATGCATTTAAATATAGAGTTTATACTTTATATGCCGTGGGTAATTTGTATATATGTTCTCTTTAGGGTGCTTGGTAAAGTTATAGGTGTTTATATTGGTGGCAAGGTAATGAGAGCCGATAAAAATATACAAAAATACTTAGGAGTAGCGCTGTTTCCACAAGCTGGTATTGCAATTGGACTATCGCTATCACTACAATCAGAGCTAGGTTTCGAGACTGTTGCCCCAATTGTTTTAAACATAATTATAGCAACAACTATGATACACGAATTTATAGGCCCACTAGTTACAAAATATGTATTAGAGAAGATTAGTGATAAATAATTTATAGCAAAACTTAGCTTAGGTTGTCTCTAATATCCATTAACATCTTACCAAGGTTGTTTTCGCCTACACCTTTGTAGGTTCCCAAAAATCTGTCTTCCCAGCTATTTTTCTCTTCGATATAACCGTTAATTGCTTTTAGCTTTTTAAGAAGCTCAACATTTTTATGTGAAAGTATAAGAGTAACTACATTATTGGTGGATTAATTGTATTTTTTGCTATATATGCTTAAGATTATAAATGACATAACTATTAAATATATCGGAATAATGTATTTAAATTAATTAAATTTTATACTTTTTTGCTATAATTAGGTGCAAATTAAAAGGTATAATTATGAAAAGAAGTATTATTTTATCTGCTATGTTAGCCTCTTCGCTTTTTGCAATAGAGCTACAGTGGGGACATGGAACAATGGAATTAGAAGGTGGCTTTTTAGGCTTAAGCGAGACTATAAGTGATGATATAGATACATATTCTCTTGTACAGAGCCATAAAAATTTTTCTGATTCTAAATATTTTTATAGTTTTACATTTACAATTTTTGATTCTAAAAAGATGAAAGATATTCAAAAAACTTACAATACAGGTGTTAAGCAGGCAAATAGTGTTATAAGTGCAATAAGTAAAGGTGATAGCTATATTACAATTCCGCAGATGGAGTATCGCTTAGAGGGGCTAGATGTTGGTATATCGCTTGGGTACGATTTGGTACATAACTCAGATAAAGATTACTTAGGAGTAGGAGCTTATACTGGAGTTTCTGCACCAATTATAAAAAGTAATAAGTCACTTAGCCGTACTATATCTGCAAACGCTGAACTAGCTAAGTCTTATCTAGATTCAGATACAGAGATATTATCTTATAAAATTGGTTTAGGAGTTTATGGAGAAAAATCATTATCTTCTATTGCCTCTATCTATGGTAGTGCTATATACTCGTATCAAACGCTTAATATTAAAAACGGCTATGCAAAAGCAGATTTTGATTTAAATGGCAAATATTTAGAATTAAATGCGGGAGTAAAGTTAGAAGCTAATAATAGTAGTAAATTTTCTGGCTTATATGGTACTTTAGGTTGGAGGTATAGGGAGTGGCAAGTAGACGATGCTGCTATTAATATAAGTGGAATAGGCTCTATAAAGACACCTGAAAGCGATATGAAGTTCTCTTCAAATGCACTATCTGTAGGACTTGGCTACTCTTTTTAGTAGCAAGGTCCATAGAATAAAAATTTAGCGCCGTCGGCTTTTAGGTCGCCTAGAGTTGGGTATGTCTGTTTTTCGTTGTCTATGCTTCCGCATATGGCAATTTGGTTGTTGTCTTCTACTTCTACAGTGTTATTGGTGTTTGCGCAACCTATAAGTAGTAGTGTTGCTAGTGCTAGTATATATTTTTTCATAAATTCTCCTATTTTAAAACTATATAATTATAACATATTGAAATAATATTTAAAATTTTCTTTCGTTTTGGTATTTACATACTAAAATAGATTGGGTTTTTAATAGATATAAAAAAGAGAACTATTATAGATATAACTATAATAATTGTAAACTTTTTGTAATCTTTGTTTACATTTGTGTAAAATGGTGTAAAGATAATAGAAGATACAAAAAGTGCAATAAATTGGTGCCAAAGCCTAACACCTAAGTAGTAATCTAGTGTAACAATTAAAATAGCTGTAAAGCTACCAAAGTAAATTTGGTGTAAAGCTTTATTAGGTGTTGTAATTGGGTCTGTAAGCATAAAAAATATATATACAATAAAAGATGTAGCATATAGCATAGATATAAAGTGCTCAAACGACCAAGTTGGGTCGCTTTTGCCAATAATTAGGTAATTTAGTGCAATAAAGCTTAGTAAAAAAGAGGCTGTAATTATGTATCTGTTTACCCTTATTAAAATTAAAGAGCCAAGCGCAATAACAAAGTAAACTATGTAGCTGTTTTTACCCAATTCGCCAACTATTGGCAGGGCTTTTGGGTAGAAAAGAAAAATAGCAGCAATAAGCGCAAAGTTAGATGGGTTAAATATGTGCTTGTTATCTATTTTAATATAGTGTTTTTGCAAAATTGCTAAGGCTACAACTACATAGGGTATATACCACTTAAGCCAGCCAACCATTAGCACTACACCAAGTACGGTTATAAAAGCAGAGTAGGGTATATAAAGCACTCTCTTAATAGAGAGCTCTAATGCGCCACTAAAGAGCATTAGAACAACTATATTAAGCCAGCTTGTCTGTAAGGTTGTATTTAGGTAGGCTACTAAAATAAGAAGAAGTAGATTAATTAACTGTTGAAACTGTATATGTTTTATTAAATTCATAATGCAATAATATATAAATGTTGCTAAAAGTTAGATTTTAATTAGTTTGAAAAAAGTGGATATAATTTTGAAGTTTCTTAAATGGTGACCCCTAGGAGACTCGAACTCCTGTGACATGGATGAAAACCATGGATCCTAACCGCTAGATGAAGGGGCCATTTAAGTATTTTTTGTTACTTCTTTTTTGAAGTGGTGGAATTATAAGGTAAATTATCTTAAAATTAGCTTAAAGAAACAAAAAAAGGTAAAAAATGCGAAAAAAAATAAATTTATTAATTTTAGGTGCTATATCGATAGCTATTAGTGGATGTGTTGGCTCTATGCCAGAGTACCAAACAAGTAAGGGTACTATGATTGTATTTAAAACCCCAACAATGCGTTATGCCGACCAAGGTTTTGTATCGATTGCTAGTAGCGAAACAAAGGTAGAGATTTACGGTAGTGGGCAAGCAGTAATGAGACTGCGTATTACACCAAGCGAAGTTTGCGTTAGCCAAATGGCGTGTATGAGCAAAAAAGATTTTAATACTAAAGTTTTAGGCAATGCATCTTACCCAGAGAGCTTAATAGAGAATATATTTAAGGGCGAGCCTATATTTAATATGGAGGGTATGAACCAGTCTGATCATAGCTTTAGACAGCACATCTCTAAGCCAGGAATTAACATTAATTACATAAGAACACCTAAAAGAATTGTATTTAATGATACAATTACAGGCACAAAAATAAAAGTTATAACAACGGAGTAGTAATGAATAAAAAATATATAGGTGCACATGTAAGTGCTAGTGGTGGGGTAGAAAATGCTCCTCTTAATGCTATTAAAATTGGTGCAAAAGCGTTTGCTCTATTTACAAAAAATCAGCGCCAATGGGTAGCAAAACCATTAACATTAAAAAGTATAGATGAGTTTAAAATAAATTTAAAAGAAGCAGGTGTAAAGCCAGAGCACATTTTACCACACGATAGTTACTTAATAAATTTAGGGCACCACGAAGAAGAGAAGCTAGAAAAATCTAGAAAAGCTTTTATAGACGAACTGCAAAGAGCAGAGCAGTTAGGCTTAAAGTTATTAAATTTTCACCCTGGTAGCCACCTGCAAAAAATAGCTAAAAAAGATCCAGATTATGAGCAAAAGCTAAAAGATGTCGAGTATGCTTGTTTAGATGTAATTGCAGAGTCTATGAACCTAGCAATCGAAGCAACTAAGGGTAGCGATGTTGTTTTAGTAATAGAAAACACAGCAGGGCAAGGTAGCAATTTAGGCTATAAGTTCGAGCACTTAGCGTATTTAATAGAAAAATCAATAGATAAAAGCAGAGTTGGTGTTTGTATAGATACTTGCCACCTATTTACCTCTGGTTACGACATTAGAGACAAAGCTACATACGATAAAACATGGCAAGAGTTCGACACAATTGTAGGCTTTAAATATCTAAAAGGTATGCACTTAAACGACTCTAAACCACCACTAGGCTCAAAGGTAGATAGACACCAAAGTATAGGCAAAGGCGAAATAGGTTTAGAAGCATTTAAATTTATAATGAATGATGATAGAATGAATAATATTCCACTAGTTTTAGAGACAATTGATGACTCTATTTGGGATAAAGAGATAGAGCTATTATATAGCTTAAATCCAGATTCAAGACCCTAGGTAGTAGCAAAATAGCTACTACTTAAACACTAAAGTTTTCGATATCTGCTAAGTTAATTAAGATATCTCTATTTGCTACCTTCTCTATTTTTCCAATATTTCTTTTAAAATAGTCTATATTCTCTTTAGAAGATACTAATATGCCAGCACCGCTATCATATGCATCTGCTAATACTCTAGCTGCTTTTTTAAGTGCTAACTCTTCGTTAGTTGCTATAAGAGCCTTACCACAAGTTTTGTGGCTATGATTAAACTTAATCTCTTTATAGCCTTTTGTAGTTATCTCTTCTGATAGTTCGTAAATCTCTTTATTGTCTCTACTACCATAGTAAAATGCTACGCCTACTTCTTCGCACTCGCTTAAGTCTCTATCTTTATAGACTTTTGTGCTAAATTCAGCAACTTTATTGCGATCTGCTGGTGGCAGAGATAAATCTTTTAATAAATTAAAAGTACCACTATAATCTTGCTTAATAAGCATATTATCTTCGTACTCTGCATCCCATAAGCCGTTATCGCAGCTAATTGCATTTAAAATAGCATCTTTATTTGGGTTTTTATTGTATATTAAATGAGCTGCTAGCAATAGCACACCATCTCCTATATACTGATTATTATACTCGTAAGTTGCAGATGCATAGTTAACTCCATATAGGCTATTGTAGTATGCTCTATCTGACTCATCACAATATTGCTCTAATATTTTATAACCCTCTTCAAAGTTATTATCGTTAATCTCTAAACAGTTAGTTACACGATATTTAGATATTGGTTCAATTGTTAACTCTTTACCAAGTCTATCTACAACTTCAGAAACTTTTGCTTTACCATCTGTAACTAAAGAGTTTACTCTAAAGTATAAATTCTCTTCTGGATAGTTAAAGAAAACATTTTGCTCTTTAATTTTAGGTAAAACATTAGCTATTGGTTCGTCATCGTTAATTACTATTTTAAAGTTTTTGTAATACGGTAGGTAGTCTGTTTTAGCATTGAAAAAAAATACTCTAAGGTTTAGCTTCATTATATCTCCTGTACAAGTCTATTGCAAATATTTTACTTATAAATTTACAAAATAGACTTAAACCCTCAAAAAAAGAGGGCTATTTAAATAAAATGTAACCTTATGAATGTCCGTGAAACTGGTGATAGTTGTTAGCAGTAATCTCTATATATTTGCCCTCTTGAAACTCTTTTACCGCTTCTAGTAAAAGTTTTCTCTCATCTCCACAATAAAATAGCTTCATTCCTGTTTGCATAGCGCCATTTACTGCGCCTGGTCCTGCGTGTGGCGTTAAAAGTATCTCTACTCTCTTTTCAACAAGCTGAGAAAAAATAGCTGGGCCACCTGGGTTTAGGTTTTCTATAACTTCTAACTTGTTAGTTTCGTCGTTGTAAATACCAAAGTACTTTGCTTTTCCAAACACTTTTGTAATTGCACTTGTCTCTTTATTCATTTTAAATGGTGCTGCGTATATCATTATAACGCCTCCTCGTTTTCTTCGCCTGTTCTTATTCTTATAACTTTTTCAACAGATGAAACAAATATTTTACCATCACCAATCTTTCCTGTGCTAGCACTCTCTTTGATGATATTTACAGTTTTGTTTACATACTCTTCACTGCTTACATATATTTCGATTTTAACTTTTGGGATAAAATCTACAACATACTCAGCACCTCTATAAAGCTCGCTATGTCCTTGCTGGCGACCATATCCTTTAACTTCAGATACTGTCATTCCCTCAATTCCAGCTTCTACAAGAGCCTCTTTTACTTCATCTAGCTTAAATGGCTTTATTATTGCTGTTATCTTTTTCATAAACTACCTTTAAATTGTTCTTTTAAATTCAGGATATGCTTCCATACCACACTCGTTAATATCTAGCCCCTCTAGTTGTACATCATCGCTCGCTCTAAATGGCACTATTTTATTAATTACCCAAAGCACAATAAACGAGCTTGCAAATGCAAACACTGCAACAGTCGCTATTCCAATAAGCTGTGGCATTAGAGCTTTATCGCTAAATAATCCCACCGCTATTGTACCCCAAATTCCATTAACTAAATGCACAGATAGCGCACCAACTGGGTCATCTAGCTTTAATTTGTCAAAAATTGGAACAAAAAACGCTACAAGCGCCCCACCAACTGCACCAATTAAGATAGGTGTGTAGATATTATACAAATCAGGTCCAGCAGTAATTGCTACAAGCCCACCAAGTGCACCATTTAGTATCATTGTGATATCTAGCTTTTTATACTTAATATAAACCATTATAGCAGCCATAATTGCTCCTGCAAGACCAGCTGTATTTGTGTTCATAATTGTAAGCGCTACCGCATTTGCACTCTCTTTGCTAGCAATTGCCCCAACACTTCCGCCATTAAACCCAAACCAGCCAATCCATAGCAAAAATGCGCCAAGCACAACTAGCGGAATATTAGATGCTGGAATTACTCTTACTTTGCCATCTTTTGTATATCTGCCTCTTCTTG
>CAZFCZ010000026.1:0-24391 GCA_964517485.1 uncultured Nitratifractor sp.
CATAAAAGCTTCTGCTTTTAGCACCATATTTAA
This sequence comes from uncultured Nitratifractor sp., assembly GCA_964517485.1. Classification (GTDB taxonomy): domain Bacteria; phylum Campylobacterota; class Campylobacteria; order Campylobacterales; family Sulfurovaceae; genus JAADEQ01. Next base: position 34 of record CAZFCZ010000026.1, read on the forward strand.
AGTAAACATTTCTATAAGATGCACTCTTTAGCCTAAAGCTAATTGCTTGTCGCACAAGCCACGGCAGAAGTAGCAAAAACACAATAGCCACACCTAAGGCTAAAGTTGTGTTGTAAATTACATCTGTAGCAAACAAAAATAGTCCATAAAAAGCAAATACTATTAACCTGCCGTATAAAATTCTTTTTGCATTTGCATTAAACTCAAAATTAGAGCCATTAATAAAGGTGTTTCCGTAGATGTATCTATTTGTTCTTACCTTTGCCCAAGCCGAGTATATGCCAAGTGTTAGCACGCTTAGGGCGATATTTACTATCCATATCTTAAAAAACTCTTTGCTAGAGCCTCTAAACTCAAAAGCTTTGTATTGCGCTTTTATGATCTCTGTTTCGCTATTCATTATTATCCTTGAAATTTAGACTTAAAGTATAGCAAAAAATTATTTATTACTCCCCCAAGGTGGGCTTTGTATGGCATTACTTATTTTGAGTAAGTAGCTATTACGCTTTTAAAAAATGCCATAACCTTAGCTATAGTATCTTGAGTATTAAGTCCGCTTAAATTAATGCTATCTTTAAAAAAGTCGTAAAGCCAATAAGAGGCTGCTGTAAATATTGCAAGTGCAATGGCAATAATTAAAAAGCTTTTAAGGTATGTTATAAAAATACTCTTTTTAGATGGTACATAACTATACTCTTTATTGGTAGCTATCCTTGCATTTTTAAAGTGCCCAAAAAGTCGCTTAATAAACGAAATTAAAAACACAAGAGCTAAAATAGCACCTATAGCTAGCCCAATAGTGCTAAGAGTTTTTAGTCCAATAGAGTTGCTTTGTAAAAAGTTTAGAGTACTATTTTTATATGGCTCTAACATATTTAAATAGTCGCTTTTAAAATTTAACTCTCCACTAAGCCATGCAACTAAAGAGATAGGTAAAAATGTTAATAGAGGATAAAAAATTGCCTTTAGCCAAGTAGATACTGCACTAAAGTCGTTATAAACAAACTTTTGTTTACTCACCTTCTTAGCTCTTTTTTTACTCTTAGGCTCTAGCTTATTCTCTTCTATGAGTTTAGTTGATTGCTCTTTTTTATATGTATCTTGTTTTGCTAGATATCTATCTATATCTTCTGGTGTTACCTCTACAACTTGATTAGACTCTTTAGAGTCTTTATCTATAATGCAAAATTTATCTATTTTTATATTATTGGTAGGTTCTTCCTCTAGTTTTAGTATGCTATCTTTTAGTTTTTGGGTAGTAGTCTCTTGCTCTTTATCTATACTGCTTTCTTCTTTTATAGCAATTTTTTGTGCAGGCTCATTAATATCTACAGAGCTATCCTGATCGCTACCAAATAGCTCTGCAAGCTCTGGCTCTAGTTTGGTACTCTCTTTAACCTCTGTTGTTGTAACTTTAGGCTCTTGTTTTTTAATTTCTGTACTAGATACGCTTGTATCTACTTTTGCCTTTTGGCTAGGAGTGTCAATATCTTTAATAGTTAATAACTCGCTACTATCTTCTTTTGTGCCAAATAACTCTGCAAGCTCAGGTTCTAGTTTAGCACTCTCCTCTTTAAGCATATTTTCTAATTTCATTTTTGTAGTATTAAGTGGTTCAACTTTGGGCTTTGCTTCTTGTATAGGGGTATTTATATCTTTAATGCTTACAGTTTCATCTTTGCTAAATAGCTCTATAAGTTCTGGTTCTAGTTTGGTTGCAACTTTAGGCTCTGCTGTAGTAGTTGCCTCTTGCTTTAATGTTGTATCAGTATTAAATATCTCTTCTAAATTTACTTTTAAATTATTTGTAGTTTTTTGCTTTGGTGGTTCTATCTCTTTTGCTATTTGCTCAAGTATCTCTTTGTTTTCATCTTTTAATAGTAGCTCTTTAATTAGTGGTATGTCATCTTTGCTTAAGGTAGCTTTAGACTTTTTTAAATTTTTTTTACTCTCTTTTTTTGAGCTACTATTTACAATTAATTCTAATCTTGATAGATCATCTTTATTGCTATTAGTATCTTCTAAATCCTCTAGTATGCCAAGCTTTCTAGCCATTTGTATTGTTGTAGATTCTGTATTTTTTTTACTATTTTTAATATTTTCTTGCCCCATAAATTGCTCCATATGGTATTATTTAGACACAATAATACCATAAAAATCCCAAAATATGGAACTATTCTTCAAATTGAAAGATTATTTTTTGTTATTTCTTTTTTTCCACTCTTTTTCGAACTTTTTTCGCTTTAGTATCGAAAGTTTCTCTACAAAGAGTTTACCCTCTAAATGGTCATGCTCGTGTTGTAGGGCAATTGCTAAAAAGTCGTCGTCTTCTATTATGTGTTCTTTGCCAAATCTATCTTGGTACTTTAGTTTAACTTTGCTATATCTTGTTACATCTTCGTAAAAACCAGGAACCGACAAGCACCCCTCTTGAAACTTGCTAGAGCCACTTTGCTCTATAAACTCTGGGTTTATAACCTCTAGTGTGTTCTCTTTTGGTTGTGCACCATCTTGCTCTTCTATTGGAATATTAATAATTAAAACTCTCTTAGGCACAGCTATCTGAATAGCAGCTAAGCCAACACCATTTTTAGCAACCATGGTCTCATACATATCATCTAGAAGCTCATGAAGCTCACTATCGAACTTCTCTATGGGCTTAGATTTTTGTTTTAATATCTTGTTTGGATATATTATTACTTCTCTTATCATCTACAGACTCTTTATTAAAACCTCGTCTATTAAGCCGTAATCTACCGCCTCTTTGGCGCTCATAAAGTTGTCTCTTTCAGTATCTTTTTCGATTTTTTTAGTAGTAATACCACAATTTTGAGCCATTATCTTGTTTAGTTGCTCTTTCATTCTTAAAATCTCTTGAGCCTGAATAGCAATATCAGTAGCTTGCCCTTGTGCACCACCTAGTGGTTGATGTATCATTATTCTTGCATTTGGCAGAGCATATCTTTTGCCCTTAGTTCCACTACTTAATAAAAATGCACCCATAGATGCAGCTTGTCCAATACATATTGTATGAATGTCTGGTTTTATGTAGTTCATTGTGTCGTATATACTAAAGCCACTTGTAATTACACCACCTGGAGAGTTGATGTAAAAGTATATATCTTTATCTGGGTCTTGCGCCTCCAAAAATAGAAGTTGCGATACTATAGAAGATGCAACAGCATCGTTAATTTCACCACTAAGCATAATAATTCTATCTTTTAATAGTCTTGAGTATATATCGTAACTTCTCTCGCCACGACCTGTTTGTTCTATTACATATGGTACATACATTATTTATTCCTTAGATTATTTTAAATTATTATATCAAAAAATGTTTGGAGTTTAATTTTATAAGAGTAATTAACCTCAAAAGAGGTTAACTTATTTTATTAGTCGTCTAGTTTAAGTAGTTTAGCAAATAGCTTATCTTCCATCATACCCATCTTAACTACTGGAATTAAGTTGTTAGATTGATAGTGTTCTATAAGCTCCTGAGGGTTTTGCCCGCTCATTAGTGCTTCGTAGTATAGCACTTGGCTAATTTCGCTCTCGCTTACTTCTATGCTCTCTGCTTTTGCTAAAGCATCTACTACAAATGTAGCTTTTACGCTGTTTTGTGCATCTTCTCTTACGCTCTCTCTTAGCTCATCTAACTTCTCTTTAGAAGCTTGAATCTCTTTAATTTCATCTTCGCTTAAAGTTTGTGCTTTTTGGTTAGTTAGGTTATCTATCTCTTGCTCTACAATGTTTTTTGGTAGGTCAAAGTTGTATTTAGCAATTAGGTTCTCTAAGATTTTTGGCTTAAGCTCATCTTCGTAGATTTTTCTTATTTTATCGCCCTCGACAATTTTTACAGCTTGCTCATTTAATTCTTCTAGAGTTGCATCTTCTTTGTTAAGAGCTTTTTTAGCTAACTCTTCGTTAATCTCTGGTGTAACTTCTGCTTTAATATCGTGAAGCTTAATCTCAAACTCTACCTCTTTACCTTTTAGGTTTTCTGCTTGGTAGTCTTGCGGGAAAGTTACTTTAATAGTCTTCTCTTCGCCTTTTTTAATACCTACCATCTGCTCTTCGAAACCTGGTATAAACTGGTTAGAACCAATTTTAAGCTCGTAGTTTTGCGCACTTCCTCCCTCGAAAGCTTCGCCATCTAAAATACCTTTAAAGTCAAATACTGCTGTATCGTCGTTTTCTAGTGCTCTATCTTCTTCTATGCTTTGTGCAGTTGTGTATCTTTTTGCTATTTTATCTAGCTCTTCTTTAACTTCGTCTTCGCTAGCTTCTGGCTTTGTAAACTCTGGTGCTAAATCGCTATAATCGCCAAGCTCGATTTCTGGTCTTAAAGATACAACAATTTCCATCTCTTTAGTACCATCTTTATCTTCGAATTTCTCAAAAATTGGATTACCAATTACATCTTCTTGCTTTATTTTTGCATCTTTGTAAGCAACCTCTAGAGCTTCTCTTACTGCTTCGCCCTCTGCATCTTCTTTTAATTTGTCGCCATACATCTTTTTAACAACAGCTACAGGAACCTTGCCTTTTCTAAAGCCATCAACTTTAACGCTTCTGCTAGCCTCTTTTGCTAGTCTATCTAGTTTGCTATCTATGTCGCTACTCTCAATTGTAGCTGTTACTTTGTAGTTAGTAGAGTCTAACTTTTCAACATTTACATTCACACATAATCCTTATTAATAAAAATTTTTGAAATTTTACCTAAAAGTAGATAATAAGTACCTGCCTATAAGTTATAATAGTTTTGTTATTGCTTTTTGCTAAGGCAGAAAATGGGTTAAATTTAGCACAAAAAGTGCTAATTGTAGTTATAAATTTAGTCTTGAATTTGCTTTTTAAGTGTTTTACCAGGCTTAAAGCGAACACCATACTTCTCTGCTACTTGAACTTTAGTTGTTGTTCCTGGAATATATATCTCTCTTGCATTCTTTTTAACTGGCTCAAACGAACCAAAACCTAAAAACGATACAGCTTCTCTATTTTTTAAACAATCTACAATTGTATCTAGCATAGTGTTTATTACTACTTCTGTCTCTGCTCTTGATAATCCAGTTTTATCTGACACTTCATTAATTAATACCGATTTTTTCATCCTGTCTCCTGTGGTTTTTTTATATTTATGAAATAATAACACTTATATACTATAAAATCAACCCCCACAAATGCCTACAAATAGGGCATCTTAAAAATATACGCCATAATATGGACATAAAATATATTTATAATAAAAAAATTACTTTTTTTATTTTTTTATTTTCTTGTAATTGTGTTATTTGGTAACATTATTTTATCTATTTATATCCATATAACTGATACAAACATGCCATTTTATAATATACCTTAAAGTAAAAAAATATTTAAAAAGAGATTTACTTTCAATAAAGTTGAGTATAATTATATTAAAATTTTTATAATCAGTGGGGCTAAGTATTATGGTAAGAGTTGTAAAAAGAAATGGTAGAGTAGAAGCTTTAGATGTAACAAAAATTCAAAAATATACTTCGTCTGCGACAGAAGGTTTAAGGGGCGTTAGCCAAAGCGAATTAGAGGTAGATGCGAAACTTCTATTTCGTGATATGATAACAACAAGAGAGATTCAAGAGACTCTTATTAAAACTGCAGTTGATAAAATAGATATAGATAGACCAAACTGGACTTTTGTTGCTGCAAGACTATTTCTTTACGATATATACCATATAGTATCTGGTTTTACTGGGTATAAACACTTAAAAGAGTACTTTCAAAAAGGCGAAGAAGAGGGCAGAATACTACCTGGCCTAAAAGATAAATACGATTTAGACGACTTAAACGACTATATAAAACCAGAAAGAGATTTGCAATTTACATATCTAGGACTAAAGACTCTATACGACAGATATCTATTAAAAGATAAAGAGGGCAATCCAATAGAGTTGCCTCAGCAGATGTTTATGGGTGTAGCAATGTTCTTAGCGCAAAACGAATTTGACTCTCAAACTTGGGCAAAAAGATTTTACGATATCTTAAGTAAATTCGAAGTTATGGCAGCAACACCAACACTATCTAACGCTAGAACAACAAGACACCAGTTAAGTAGCTGCTACATTGGCGCAACACCAGATAATATAGAAGGAATCTTCGATGGCTTTAAAGAGATGGCACTTTTAAGCAAATTTGGTGGCGGTATAGGCTGGGATTGGAGCTTAGTTCGTGGAATGGGTAGCTATATAGATGGACACAAACACGCAGCTGGTGGAGTTGTACCATTTTTAAAGATAGCAAATGATGTTGCAATTGCAGTAGACCAACTAGGTACAAGAAAAGGTGCTATTGCGGTATATTTAGAACCTTGGCATATAGATGTTAGAGACTTTTTAGAGCTAAAGAAAAACTCTGGCGAAGAGCGCCGCCGTGCGCACGATTTGTTCCCTGCTATGTGGCTAAACGACCTATTTATGCAAAGAGTAGAAGCTAATGAGACTTGGACCCTATTTGACCCATACGAAGTTAGCGATTTAACTGAAGTTTATGGCGACGAGTTTAAAGCAAAATACGAAGAGTACGAAAAAAGAGATGACATTACTAAAGAGGTAGTATCGGCAAAAGATTTATGGAAAGAGATATTAAGAAACTACTTTGAGACTGGTAATCCATTTCTTTGCTTTAAAGATAATGCAAATAGAGCAAACCCTAATAAACATACAGGTATTATTAGAAGCTCTAACCTTTGTACAGAAATTTTCCAAAATACAAACCCAAATGGGTATAAAATTCGTGTAAAGTTTGTTGACAACAGTGTAAATGTATACGACGAAAACGAAGAGGTTACAGTTGATAGCGGAATTACAAAATATGCTAAAAAGATTACAGCTTTAGATACAATTGATGGTAAAGAGATATACATAGTTGACAAAGAGCAAACAGATGGCGATACAGCAGTTTGTAACCTTGCATCTGTAAACCTATCTAAAATTAACACATACGAAGATATCGAAAGGGTAGTACCAGTTGCAATTAGAATGTTAGATAATGTAATTGATCTAAATTTCTATCCGCTAGAGAAGGTAAAAAAGACAAACCTAAAAACTCGTGCAATCGGACTTGGAGTAATGGGCGAAGCGCAGATGTTAGCAGAAGCTAGTATAGAGTGGGGTAGCAATGAGCACTTTACGAAGATAGATGAAATTATGGAAGCAGTTAGCTATAATGCTATTAAAGCTTCTAGCGACTTAGCACTTGAGAAAGAGAGCTATAGCGAGTTTGAAGGCTCAGATTGGCAAAAAGGTATCTTCCCTATAGATAAAGCAAACGAAGAGGCTTGTAAATTAGTAGATAGAGGCGGACTATTTGGCTACCACTACAACTGGCAAGAGCTTAAAGAGAAAGTTAAAAAAGATGGTATGAGAAACGGCTACTTAATGGCAGTTGCTCCAACTAGCTCTATATCTATATTAACAGGAACAACACAAGCAATTGAGCCAATATTTAAAAGAAAGTGGTTTGAGGTTAACTTAAGTGGTGAAATACCAGTAACAGCGCCAAATTTAAGTGCCGAGACTTGGGGCTATTATACAAGTAGTTACGACTTAGATCAAAGAGTAATTGTAAAAGCTGGTGCAATTAGACAAAAATGGATAGACCAAGGGCAGAGCTTAAATATATTTATTCGTCTAGATACTGCAAGCGGAAAGTACCTAAACGATATATATATGAGTGCGTGGAAGTACGGATTAAAATCTACATACTACTTGCGCTCACAATCGCCAGAGGCACTAGAAGAACAAAACTATACAGAAGATAGAAGTATGGAGTGTGTAGGTTGTCAGTAATTGACACTTATAAAAACTTAGACTCTTCAAATAAGTTTTTAGTTGCCTTTCCCTTTTGGCTAGCTGTGCTTTTTGGGCTATTTTATTGGGGGAACTACTACTCGCTCTCACCAATTGGAGAGTGTATAGATAGCGCTGTTCGCTCTATTATAATGAGCATACTAGATAGCCTACTTGAAAACCCAATATTGGGATACGATATTGTAATTGATGCAAAATATAGAGTTGTAATTACACCAGAGTGTAACGGCTTAATACCATACCTAATGATACTCTCAGCTATAGTTGCATATCCTTGTAAAATGCGTTCTAAGGTGCTATTTGCGCTATCTTCGTTTTTTATATTTTTTGTTGTAAATATTATTAGATTATATGTGGTTGTTTGGGTTGTAAATAGCTATGGCTCAAGTGCTTTTTATTTGGTTCACGATGTTGGTGGTAACTTACTGCTAATTGCAACTGGAGCTGTAATTTTTTTAACTTATTTAGGGATGTGTAGTGCAAAGTAAAAAGATAGATTTTAGCAAATATAGCAGTATAAAAATTGGCCCAAGTGTAGATGTATTGGTAGTAGAAGATGGTGATGCTTTCTCTAGTGATCATCTATTAATTGGTGGGGCAAATAATTTGCTTGTATCTCCAACTCCACCGCCACTAATGGTGCTAGGTAAAAGTTTTGATTATGCAAAAATAGATGGCTCCTATTTAGAGGTTGGGTGCGCAACAAAGACAGGCAGATTATTAAGTTTTGTAAAAAAGCACGATATTGCAGGGTTTGAGTTTATAGCAAAACTTCCAGGTACAATTGGCGGAATGGTTGCTATGAATGCTGGTGTAAAGAGTTATGAAGTCTTTAATATTATAAAGAGTATCGAAATTAACAACACTTGGGTAGATGTAAAAGATATAGAGCATGGCTACCGTTTTGCAAAATTAAATGCGCCTGCTACAAGAGTTAGATTTAACTTAGAGTATGGATATAACGAAGAGTTAAAGAGAGAGCTACTTAAGCTAAGAGACAACCAGCCAAAAGAGCCAAGCGCAGGAAGTTGCTTTAAAAACCCACAAGGTGATTATGCAGGCAGGCTAATAGAAGCAGTTGGACTAAAGGGCAAACAAATTGGCGATATGGCATTTAGCCAAGTGCACTCGAACTTTTTGGTAAATTTAGGCAGTGGTACATTTAAAGATGCAATAGAGCTAATAGAGTTAGCAAAGCAAAGAGTCTATAAAGAGTTTAATATAGAGCTTAAAGAGGAGATAAAGATACTATAAGCTGTTTTTATATATCTGCTTAAGAGAATTTAAAGTAAATCTTAGATACTTTATTCTTTAAAAATATAAAAGAGGTAATATTGTATGGAAAATTTAGATTTTATCAAGAGCGAAATGCTAACACACATCCCCTTTAACACGCATGCAGAACCAAAGAGAGTTTTGGTAATTAATGGTGCTAAAAGAGTAGGAAGAGAGCTAGAGAAATATACAACTATTGGCGAGGTTATACACATTGATTGTGTTGATACAGTAGAAAAACTTAAAAATTTGGGTGCAAAGAAGTTTGATGTTGCAATTGTATCGACACCTGATTATACAAATAGCAGAGAGTTTTGGATAGAGCTTACTAAAAACTTAGATGCAAAAGGTGTAGTTGCAATAGAGATGAGTAACATTATAACAAAAGTAGAAGATGCAAAAAAAGAGCTAAAAATTGCAGGCAAAATATATCCAATTGTTATGCCATATAGATATGAAAGAGCAGTAGATGGAGATGTTGTTACTAGCGAGTATCTAATGCTTGCAAGTAGATTCTACCACCCAACTGCAGATATAAACTTGCAAAGAGCTGACTTAACAGATAGTTTTGCATACTACAATAGCGATATTGCAATATCTGCATTTACTACTCCAAGTTTTGTGTATAAAGAGTATTTAGAGGTAATTAAGCGCTAATGTTAAAAAATGCTATTGTCTTAACTGGTGGAATTGCAAGTGGTAAGAGTACAGTAAGCTCTTTGATGCAACTTTTTGGATTTAGAGTAATAGATGCCGATAAAATTGCGCACGAAGTGCTAGATAACTCAAGTAGCGAAATTGCTAGCCTTTTTGGTAGCGAATATCTAGATGGGACTAAAGTAAATCGTAAAAAGCTTGGCTCGTTAATATTTAAAGATAAAGAAAAAAGAGTGCAACTAGAGGCGATAGTACACCCAAAAATTAGAGAAACAATATTGCAAAAAGCAAACGAGCAAGAGCAGTTTAATAAGCCTTATTTAATAGATATACCTCTATTTTTCGAAAGAGAAGGCGCGTATGATATAGATAAAGTAATAGTTGTATACACCCCACAAGAAGTTCAGCTAGAGCGCCTAATAAAAAGAGAGGGCCTAAGTAAAGAAGAGGCACTTCAAAGAGTAAATGCGCAGCTGCCAATAGATAGCAAACGATCCAAGGCTACATATCTTATAGATAATAGCAAAAATTTAGCACACCTTCAGAGCGAGTGCGAAAGAGTAAAAGAGGAGATTTTAAATGACTGTAACTAAATATAATGCAAGCGGAAATGATTTTGTTATTTTTCATGATAGTCAAAAAAAAGAGAGAAACGAGCTAGCTAAACTTTTGTGCAATAGACACGAAGGTGTTGGTGCAGATGGTATGGTTGTTTTAACTCCTCATGCAGAGTACGATTTTGAGTGGGAGTTTTACAATAGTGATGGAAGTGTAGCTTCGATGTGCGGTAATGCTACAAGAGCAGTAGCACACTATGCAATAGAGCATGGAATTAGCATAAACTCTACCGCACAGTTTTTAACGGGTGCAGGGGTAATTAATGCAACTGTAAATGGTATATATGTAGTTACCGATATGCTAAAGCCAAAATTTTTAGATAAAGAGATAGAAGAGTTTGGTAAAAAGTGGTGGCTAATAGATACTGGTGTGCCACATTTGGTAACAGAAGTAGAAAAAATAGAAGATTTTTCAATAGAAGAGGCAAGAGAGCTTAGATATAGGTACAATGCCAATGTAAATGTATACTTTTTAGATAAAGATTGCATGAGAGTTAGAACATACGAGCGTGGTGTAGAAGATGAAACATTAGCTTGTGGTACGGGTATTATGGCATCTTTTGTAAAAGCGCATACTCAAAAGAGAGTAAAAGATGTTACACCTGTCTATCCAAAAAGTGAAGAAGAGCTATATATGGAGTTCGAAAATAATGTGTATAAATTTGGGGGGAAGGTTAGCAAGGTATTTGTTGCAGATTTGACTTTGGATTTACCATATAATTTAATTTAATCATTTAAAATATTTTTTTACAATTGATATATAAGATAATCTATATCCAATATATCAATTGTAACTAGAAATATATTTATTAAGTAATAGTTGAGTATAATTTCAACTCTTTGGTCGCGTAGCTCAGCTGGTAGAGCACTACCTTGACATGGTAGTGGTCACAGGTTCAAGTCCTGTCGTGACCACCATATTTCTGACATAATATTTCATCTTGACATTTCTATAAAATTTATATAATATCACTTATATTATTTTGTTTATGAATATAATTTTGTAAATATAATATGGCAATTTGTAATATATATTTAGATTATTTCTATTTTATATTAATATTGCAATATAAATTGTTATTAATAGGCGTTTAAGTAAGAACTATAACCTACTTATAAGTAGATTGCTAATTTATTTATAAGTAGGTTATCAGGAGATACTTACTTTAAGTAAAACATAAATCAACACAGGTTGATTAAAAAACAAGGAGAAGATAATGATTTTATCAAAAAAGAGCATTGTACTTGCTGCAACTGCAGTATTAGCACTAGGTTTTACTGGTTGTACGCAACAAGCGGCAGCTTCATCATCAACAGGAACAGTTAAAGCAGCTGCGCCAGCAGATTTAGGTTTATATCCACCAAATGCTAGACCAGGTGAGTGTTATGCTAAGGTTTACATTAAGCCAAAGTATGCAACTAAAACAGATAAAGTAGTTGTAGACGAGGGTGGAGCTAAATTAAAAGTTATTCCAGCTAAATTTGGTTACAAAACTGAAAAAAGATTAGTTAGAGAGCAAGGTTATAAATTAAGTGTTAAGCCAGCTGTTTATAAAACTGTAACAGAAAAAATTATGGTTAAGCCAGCTAGCTACAAATTAATTTCTGTACCAGCAACTTATAAAACTGTTAGCAAAAGAGTAATGGTATCTCCAGAGACAACAGAGTGGAGAAGAGGTAGTGGTGTAACTACTCCAATTGCAAATGGTGGTAGAGTAACAGATGTTAACTGTCTTGTAAAAGTACCAGCTAAGTTTAAAACTGTTACAAAAAGAGTTATGGTAACTCCTCCAACTACTAAAAAAGTTCCAGTTCCTGCACAATACAAAACTGTAACTAAGAGAGTTTTAGTTAAGCCAGCTGAGACTGTAAGAACTCCAATTCCTGCACAATACAAGAGTGTTAAAGTTAAAACAGTTGTAGAGCCAGCAAGAACTGTAGAGCTTAAGACTCCTGCTAGATATAGCACTGTAACTAAGAGAGTTAAAGTATCTAATGGTTACTATACTTGGCAAAGAGTTAACTGTAAAAGAGTAAGTCACTAATTAATATTAGTGCTGCTACAGGTAGCTTAATCTTTAGCCTCCCTTGAGGGGCTAATACCTCTTATTTTTATATCTTAATATATTAAATCATCTTTTATCTACTCTAAAAATATTACTTTAGCTATAATAGTGTTAAATTTAAAACTTATATAAAGGGCATATAGTGGAATTTCTAGGTCTCTCAAATGAGATGTTAAATAACTTATCTAATTTAGGATACAAAGAGCTAACTCAGATACAAAAAGAGGTAACTCCATATATACTAGATGGCAAAGATGTAATAGCGCAAGCTAAAACAGGAAGTGGAAAGACAGCTGCATTTAGTATGGGTATAATAGAAAAAATTAATACTAAAAGCAATACAATACAAGCTATAGTACTATGCCCAACAAGAGAGCTAGCAGAGCAAGTATCTAAAGAGATAAGGCTATTAGCAAGAGCAAAACCTAACTTAAAAGTACTCTTATTAAGTGGTGGCCACTCTTTTGGATACCAGCTTAGATCGCTAAGGCATGGTGCACATATTGTTGTAGGCACACCAGGTAGGGTTTTAAAGCACTTAAATAAAGAGTCGTTAGATGCAAAAGGTATAAAGCATTTAGTGTTAGATGAAGCAGATAGACTACTAGATATGGGCTTTATAGAGGTGATAGAGAGTATAATTAATTTTACACCAAGTAGCAGGCAAACTTTACTTTTTTCTGCAACTATAAGCGAAGAGATTAATAGCATTAGTAGCAAATTTCAAAAGAGTGCTATAGAGGTTAAAATTATGCAAGCTCATACTCAAGAGACAATTAAAGAGTTTGTTTTTAACCTAGAGAATAACTCTAAAGACGAAGCCTTATTAAGGGTACTTTCGCACTATAGCCCAAATAGTGCAATTATTTTTTGTAATACTAAAAGTAAAGCAACAGATATTGCAAATTTATTGCAAGATAACTCTATAGATGCATTAGAGATACACTCAGATTTAGAGCAAATAGATAGGCGCGAGACACTTTTGCAATTTGCCAATAGTTCTACTAGTGTACTAGTAGCTACAGATGTTGCAGCTAGGGGCTTAGATGTTAAGAGTGTAGAGTGCGTTATAAATTACGATTTTGCGCTATCTAAAGAGAGTTATATACACAGAATTGGCAGAGTTGGTAGAGCAGGAGAGAGTGGCATGGCACTATCTTTTGTAACTAATGCAAATAAAGAGATACTACAAGAGCTAAATAGTATAAAAGAGGTAGATATTAATAGTATTAAGCACAATAGAGACTTTAGCTTAAGATCTAAATATAGAACAATTTGTATATATGCAGGCAGAAAGGATAAGCTAAGAGCAGGCGATATTTTGGGCTCTTTAATAAAAAGCGGTGGCTTTAAAAACGAAGATATAGGAAAAATAGATATAAACGACAGATACTCATATGTTGCAATAGCAAAAGATGTTGCATATAGTGTGGTTGAGTTTTTGCAAAGCAATAAGATTAAAAACAAAAAATTTAAAGTAGAAATTATTTAAAACTTTTGTGTGCCACATTTATTAGCTATACTTTAGCTAAAGGAGTTAATTATGAAAAAGTTTATAATACTACTATTAATTGCAGCTTTGCCATTGGCACTAAGCGCAAAAAAGAGTAATATGCAAATAGAGGTAAAAGAGGGCGAAGGTATAAAGTCTAATTTAATAAACTATGATGGGCCAGTACATAAGTCTAAATATACTAAAAAGTTTCCGTATGTATGCTATGAGAAGCGAATAAAAATAGAGCTAGAGGGAGAGGTGCTATTAAAATATAAAGGGTGCTTTAGAGTAGATGTATCTTGCAAAAGTATAGGGCGCGCACATTTTGGCAAATACCCAAATGACTACAAAGCCTATAAAGCACTAAAAAGATGCTTAAGAGCTGCACCAAAGTTTGTTGACTAAAATGAGAGCTTTAATATTTGCATTAGCTCTTACACTATTTTTAACTGCTAATAGCTCTAGTTTAGTAATTACAAAAGATTTAAATATACTAAAAAAGTACCCAGATATAAAAAGAAATTTAAGCTTTTTAAATGGCTTAAGTGTAAGCTTACTAGGCTTTAGAGAGGGAAAATATAACTGGTATATGCTTTTAGTTACCAATACTAAAGCCCCAAGTGGTCCATTTTGGTTTTTGCCACATGATAACGAAAATAGTGCATTCGATAGCGCCATATATGCAACACGAAAGTATGGTGGTGGATTTTTATCTATTTTAAGTGGTGGATTGCGCTATCATGAAGGGCAAGACCCTAATAGAAATTTCTCTTTAAGTTCATCTAAAGTGGCTTCTTGCCAGTTCCAAAAGGGGGCATCTAGTATATATACAGCTACTATAATGCAAATAATAAATAGCCACAAAGCACCAAGTATGCCATATTTGGCTCTGCATAATAACACAAATAGAGGTAGTGTATCTATATTAAGAAATAGTAAATCTACAAAATCTTTTCTTGCATATAGTAAAGCTAAGATACTTAAGGGTAGGGGATTGAGCGATGAAGATAGCTTAGTATATATAGCAGGTGCGACGCCAAATGCTCCAATGCAGAAGGTACAAAAGCTACTTAATGTTGGGTTAAATACAAAGTACGAGTATGTAAATAGTACAAATAACGACTGCTCTATGTCTAACTTTTTAGTAACTCAAAATTTAGATAACTACTACAATATAGAGGCTCAGCACAAAAAGAGTGGTGTTCAAAAAGAGATGATAGATAGATTAATAAAAGTGATTATGAGTAGCAAATGAGGTGATTTATAATTTTAGTAATAATAGTTATGCACAATAGCAGATTCTGAGTCAAATGTAGCTACAAATATAGTATCGTTAACTAGATTAAACCTGTATATTACCAATATAACACATACACAAATGTCTGACTTAAAAATAGGTTTAGTTGCACCTAATGGCACTTTTATTGAGCTTGCAAACCATAGTGGAGATTGTAGAGTTGTTAGCTTTTCTTTGATGTAAATTCTAAAGCAATATAATGCTAAAATAACAATAATATTACGCAAGGAATTATTTATGGATAATAGACACTACTTTAACCCAAATGGTGATGCAATATTAGATGAAACAATATTTGGGGCTAATCCTACAGGCTTTGTTGACTTTAACCGTCCTAAATATAAGTGGAGTAGTAGTATCTATGATTTAATGAATGCAAATACATGGTTTCCTAGCGAAGTTAATACATCTGCCGAAAAAAAGGCGTTCGAGCAACTTAGTGACAACGAAAAAGAGATATACAAGCTTACATTTGCACAACTAAGCTTTAATGACTCTGCACAAGAAGAGTACTTAGCCGACTTTAGACGCCTTGCTACAAATAAGATTGTTAAATCTACTCTAACTTTGCAGATGATGCAAGAGGTAAACCACTCTAAATCTTACGCAGTGCTACTTGATGCAGCGGGTAACTCTAATGAGGTTTTTGACCTATATAAAACAAACGAGGCCCTTAAGCGCAAAAATCAAAGAATTGCAGATCAATTTGCAAGATATATCGACGGAGAAGGTGCTGATGGAATGTTGCTTAGTGCAATGGCAAGTGTAAACTTAGAGGGTATATACTTTCTGCTAGGATTTAGCTATATATATGTACTTGGCGATAAAGTACCAGGTGCTAGAGATATGATTAAATTTATTAGTAGAGATGAGCTAAATACCCACCTGCCACTATTTGCTAACATATTTAAAACTCTTCAAAAAGAGAATAAAATAGGTGCCTCTATAATAGACAAAAGTTACGAAATGATACAAGAAGCCGTAGATATAGAGCTAGAGTATGGTAAGTATTTAATAGATAACTACTCAATTATGGGACTTAGAGAAGAGCTTATTACTCAAACAGTACACAACTATGCAAACGATAGACTAATAAAAATAGGACTAGAGCCAATATTCCAACAAACCGAGGAGACATATTTGCAAAAGCTAGTTAATAAAAATCTATCTATGAACGATGTAAAGCAAAACTTCTTTGAATCTAATGTAACTAATTATGCTAAAAATAGTATTAATTTTGATGATTTTTAATAGAAGCAGAGTTGGTTATAATTTTAAAATTGTGCTATAATACCTTAGAAAGGTGTATTAATGAGAACAAGTAAAGTAATATTATTAGCAATATTTTTGCTATCATCGACCCTTTTTTCTAAAGCACTAGATGCTAGAACTTTTGAAAAGAGTATAAAAACGCATAAAGTTGTATTAGTTAAATTTTGGGCACCGTGGTGTGGAGCGTGTAAAATGCTAGCACCCAGATTTAATAAAGCTAAAAGAATTGCAGGCAAAAAGGTTTTATTTGCAACTTACAATGTAGATTTAAGAGGCGAGCCAATAAACAGATATGGCATTAAAATAATCCCTACAATGATTTTGTTTGTAGATGGAAAAGAGGTAGATAGAAGCACATCTATGCTTAATGCAAACGATATATCTAGTTGGGTTTTAGGCTATGTTGCTCAGTAGGGCAATTAGCCAAGTAGCTCATTTTTAACTATTGGTAAGAGTCTCTCTTTTATCTCATTAAATGTTTTAATAAACTCACTATACTCTTTACCATCAGGGTCTTTAAACTCTACATGTATAGTTTTTATCTCTTTTGGAAATATCGGACAGCTACTTTTAGCATTTGAGCACACTGTAACAACTAAATCAAAATTTGTATCTACTACATCGTTAAGATCTTTAGAGTAGTAAGCATCGCTCCAGTAGTTATTGCTCTTTAGTACTTTTATCGCATTTTCATTTACTTTACCGCTTGGGTTAGAGCCACAACTTTTAGCTACAATGCCATCTAACTTGCTATTTATTAACGCCTCTGCAATTATGCTACGGCAACTGTTACCTGTGCACATTATTAATACTTTTTTACTCAAAATATAGCCTTTAATTGTAAAATTAATTGTCAATAAATTAACATCTTTACACTATTTATTTAAATTAAAAAGTGTAAAGATAAGTTTAAAATTATTTGCCATCTTTGCCCAAATATTCGCTAGTTACTACCTTGTCAAGCGGTTGTCTTACATCCGATGGATATAAGACAAACTTAGAGTTTTCCGAAGTTGACAACTGCTTTACAGAATCTATATAAGCTGTTGAGGTTAAGAAGTTCATTATTTTCTCATCTGGCAAGTTTGGCATAAGCTCTTGTAGCTCTCTTATTGCTTTAATTGTAGCCTCTGCTTTTTTCTCTATAAGTAGTTTTTCGCTCTCTGCTTGTAGCTCTCGTACTCTTCTTTCGCCTTCTGCTTGTAAGATAGCTGCTTTTTTCTCTTTTTCTGCAACAATCTCTTTCTCTAGAGCCTCTTTTACAGATTTTGGCGGAGAGATACTTTCGAATTTAACTAAAATAATCTCTAGTCCCCATCTTTGGCAATCTTCTTTCATATCTTTTTTAATAGCATTAGCTATGTTATCTTGCTCTTTTTGAATGCTGTCAAAAAACATTAAACCAAGCTTTTTAAGTGTTGCACTAATTAACAAAGAGTTTACAGCTTTTTTGTAATCTTCTACCTCCATAACGGCTTTCATAGGGTCTTTTATCTTTACAGATATAATCATATCTATCTCGATTTTAATATTATCTTTAGTTATTACATCTTGAGCTGGTGGATCGATTTGGTGCTCTTTTAAAGATATCTCTTCTAGCGGCACTTCGATAAGCGGAATATAAAAATTTATTCCCTCGTAAATTACTCTATCTTTATGTAATCTGTTTTCTAAAATTACAGCTCTTTGTGCCTCTACTACCATCATAGGCATTAAATCTTTAAATTCTACTTTAAAAATCATAGCTAGAAAGAACAAAAAAATCCCCAAAGCAATAACTAGTATAATTGTATAAAGTATAAACTCTGCACCAGTCATTAAAATCCTTTAAATTATTATCATAAAAACCAATTATATCACAAAAGTCTTGCTTGTAAGCTAAGTAAAAGTATTTTTTTAGTAATATTATACGCCCAAAATTAAAAACATTGTTTAAGATTTTGTGGATTCTGCGTGAAGAGCTTTTATATAGTTCGCACTGATTATATAAGAGCTGGTATAGCAAAGCTCGCTAAACCACGCAAAAAATTAGGTGCAAAAATAGATTTAGGAGTACCTTATGAAGGTAAGACCATCAGTTAAGAAGATGTGCGATGATTGTAAAGTAATCAAGCGCAAGGGTGTTGTAAGAGTGATTTGTAAAAATCCTAAACATAAACAGAGACAAGGATAAATATGGCTCGTATTGCAGGGGTAGATTTACCAAAAAGCAAAAGATTAGAGTATGCATTAACATATATTTATGGTATTGGTTTACATACTTCAAGAAAGATATTAGATGCAACTGGTATTAGTTATGATAAGAGAGTTCACGAATTAAGCGATGCAGAAGCAGCAACAATTCGTAAAGAGATTCAAGAAAACTATATGGTTGAGGGTGATCTTCGTAAGAAAGTTATGCTTGATATTAAAACTTTAATGGATCTTGGTAACTATAGAGGTTTAAGACATAGACGTGGTCTTCCAGTTCGTGGTCAAAAAACTAAAACAAATGCGCGTACAAGAAAAGGTAAGCGTAAAACTGTTGGTTCAGCATAATTAGGAGCATTGAGTAATGGCAAAAAGAAAAGTTAAAAAGCAGGTTGCAAAAGGTGTTGTTTATATCGCTGCAACATTTAATAATACAGTAATTACTGTTACTGACGAAATGGGTAATGTACTAGCGTGGAGCAGTGCAGGTAGCCTTGGTTTCAAAGGTAGCAAAAAGTCAACTCCATACGCGGCTCAACAAGCAGTAGAAGATGCTATGGTTAAAGCAAAAGAGTATGGAATTAAAGAAGTTGGAATTAAAGTTCAAGGACCAGGTTCTGGTAGAGAGACTGCAGTTAAAAGTGTAGGTGCAATTGAAGGTATTCGTGTTAGTTCATTTAAAGATATTACACCACTACCTCATAATGGTTGTCGTCCTCCTAAAAAGCGTCGTGTATAATAGACTAAAGTAATTATAAAAAGATTTAAAAGGTAATTAAATGGCAAGATATAGAGGTCCAAGAGAGAAACTTGAAAGAAGACTTGGTGTTGATTTAGGAATGAAGGGCGAGAGAAGATTAGCAGGTAAAAGTGCTTTAGAGAAGCGTCCATATGCTCCAGGTCAGCATGGTCAAAGAAGAACAAAAATTAGCGAATATGGTATGCAGCTTCGTGAAAAGCAAAAAGCTAAATTCATGTATGGTGTTAGCGAAAAGCAATTTAGAGCACTATTTAAAGAGGCAGCAAGAAAAGATGGAAATACAGGGGAATTACTAATTTCTCTATTAGAGCAAAGACTTGACAATGTTGTTTACCGTTTAGGTTTTGCAACAACTAGAGCATTTGCAAGACAACTTGTAAATCATGGACACATTTTAGTGGATGGTAAAAGAGTTGATATTCCATCGTTCCGTGTTAAACCAGGACAAAAAGTAGAAGTTAAAGAAAAAAGCAAAGCTAACACTCAAATTGTAAGAGCAATGGAGCTTACTAACCAAACTGGTATTGTTGAGTGGGTAGATGTTGATAAAGAGAAGCTATTTGGTATCTTTACAAGATTACCAGAGAGAGAAGAGGTTAAGATTCCGGTTGAAGAGCGTTTAATCGTTGAACTTTACTCTAAATAATAAATAAAGGTAGCATTATGAAAAGTATTAAAAATGCTCCAGCTATACCTAATGAAGTAGATATAGTAGAGATAGGTGAAAACAGAGCAGAGATTACTGCTTGGCCATTTGAGACTGGCTACGCAATTACTCTTGCTCATCCTCTTAGACGCCTTATTTTAGGTAGTTCTGTAGGTTACGCACCGGTGTCTCTAAAAATTGATGGTGTACTGCATGAATTTGACTCTATTCGTGGTATGAAAGAGGATATAGCAGTATTCATTATTAATCTTAAGAACATTAGATTTAAGATTAAAGATGACTTAGAAGATGCAGTAGTAAGCTATAGCTTCTCGGGAGCTAAAGAGATTAAAGCTGCAGATTTAGAGAACGATCAAGTAGAAGTTATTAACAAAGATGTTCTTTTAGCAACACTTAATAAAGATGCTGAACTTAACTTTACTATCGAAATTAAAAAGGGTATTGGTTATGTTGCAAGCGAAGACTTAAGAGATAAAGTTGATAGCGAAGCAATTGCACTAGATGCATTCTTTACACCTGTTAGAAAAGCTAACTACAAGATAGAGAATATTCTAGTAGGCGATAACCCTAACTTCGAAAAGATTGTTTTCGAAATTGAAACAGATGGTCAAATCTCTCCAAGAGATGCATTTGGTAATGCTTTAGAGACAATGAATAAGCAGCTAAATGTATTTGGTGGTGTATTTGATATCGATTTAGAAGCAACTAAGACTAAAGGCAAAAGCGAGAGTGCTCTTAAGACTCTACTAATTCCTATTGATATGTTAGGATTTAGTGCAAGAAGTTCGAACTCTTTAGAGAGAGCTGGTATTAAATATATTGGTGAACTTGTACTTATGAGCGAAAACGAAATTAAATCTATTAAAAATCTTGGTAAAAAGTCTCTAGACGAGATTATGAGCACACTAGATGCACAAGGTTTTGGTGAAGATTATAAGTTAGATGGCAAACTAAGAGCTGATCTAATAGAAAAAATTAAACAATTAAAGTCGTAAAGGATTGGCATGAGACATAGACATGGATACAGAAAACTTGGTAGAAAGTCTCAGCATAGAGCAGCACTACTAAAGAACTTAGCAATTGCCCTAACAAAAGAGGGTAAAATAGAGACTACTTTACAAAAAGCTAAAGAGCTTAGAAAGTATTACGAAAAACTAATCACTAAAGCACTTAAAGGTGACTTTAATGCACATAGAGCAGTTTTCGCACAACTTCAGTGTAAAGATAGCACTAAAGCACTAGTAGAAGATATCGCACCAGAGTATAAAGATAGAAATGGTGGTTATACAAGAATTATCAAAACTAGAGTTCGCCGTGGTGATGCCGCTGAGATGGCAATTATCGAGCGTATATAATTAGGCACTTTGCCTAATTATATTTTATTTATCTGGCATAGGAAATTTTTTACTTTTTGGAATATTATTACCTTCTATCATATATTCTAGTTTTAAATATATGTCATCATAACCATTAATACATCTTCTATTATTGTCTCCATTATCCACAATTCCAGTAAATTCAAGACCGTGATTTTTAATTTGTCCATTTATCCACTTTCTAACAAGATAGGTTATATCTAGATTTAACACTTTTTGCTTTGGAAAATCCATTAAAAATTTATCTTTTGTTTCAAAATCTTTCCATTTTTCTATAGGATAGTATATACTCTTCATACAATAACAATCACAGCCAACACATTGCTCTTCAATTATATTTACAGAATTATTGTTTTTTAAATATATACTAGAGCATGAACAATAGTTAGTATTTTTTTTAAGGTGCAAAGTTGCTTTTTTTAGAAATATCTTTTTGCCGTATAGGTGTTCTAGGTGAAAAAATATATAACCTCTATAAATATTTTTAATCTCTTTATATGTAATATCAAGAGGAGTAGAACTGTAGCTATTTTTAAATCCTATTCTCATTACACCTTTTGGTGGAGGAGAAGTAGCATTTGAACCACTTCTATCAAGTAATGATGGTACGACAAATTTTCTTTCTGCTTTTTTTATGCGTTCAGAATTTGAAATATATGGATATATTTTTTCAGTTTTATTTTTTATTGATTTAGAGATATGAAATATGTCGCTTACACCTTTGTATTCTTTTGATATAATTTTTAACCTATACAACCCAGGAAATTTATATAGATTTATAGGAATTTTCCATTGATAGGTATAGATTTTATCTATTTTATATCCTTTTATAGAGTGTTTGGTAGCAATTTTCCTTATTAATTTTTTTCCACTTTTATCGTACAAAGATATATTTATTTTAGTTGGAATTGGTGGATTTTTAGATAATGAGTGAAATTTCCACTTTATTATTTGAATTCTATCATCAAGCCAATCAGTATTTTTTCTTGGAGCAATTATTTTTAAGGTATTTCCACTAATATTTTTATTTATATTAGAAATACCAATTTTTGAAATGTTTATTGATTTTAGTTTAAACTTTTTACTTTGAGATTTAATACTACTGTTGCCTTTTAGCATTACCTCAATAGTATAATTCCCTTTTTGTATTTTTTCATTTTTTTGAGTTGTATTGTTAAAGCAGTTATGTGGAAATTTCCAATAAATACCTATTTTCCCTTTAGAAATATTAATTTTGTCTGTAATGGAGCAGTGTAAATTATTATTTAAACCTTTAAAAATAATATTTACAGGTGAAGAAGCTTTAATATCTTTGTACATCCATTTAATTTTTACTGTCTCTCCAAATACATAGGAATTATGAGCAGGTTCCAAATTTATATTATAAATAGATGCATTAGCAAAACTTATTTGTGGAAAAAAAACTGTAATTAATATTATAGTTAAAAAAGTAATTTGTTTCATACCTATCTCCTTTTGGTGGACTACTATATTATATTACTTAAACTATTAAAAAAAAATAAAAGTAAATACATATGGTAAATGCGAATGATAACTATAATAATTTCAAATTTTAAACTTGGTAGTGAGTATATATAAGATGTCATTTTGCCTTAATTAATATATTTATAAAAGTATCAACTATTGATGAGCTATTATAGTTAAAATGTTATAATAACAAACTATATTAATGTGATAGAAACTAAAGATTAAAATGATCTGAATGGCGAATTGTTATGAATGAAACTATTGAACAAATTTTAGAAAAAATCTCATCTTTAGAAAAAAAACTGCAAGATGAGTTGCAACGGCAGGATAAACTTTTTGATTTTTCACTAGAAGGAAAAAAAGTTTGTTTCAACAAAGAGTTTGTAAATGAGCAAAGAGAGCACCTTGAAGATATTTTTACATATTTGAAAAATGCACCCATTCTTTATGTTTTAACAGCTCCTATTATTTATGGATTAATCATTCCTGCTATAATACTTGATATCTCAGTAACACTTTATCAAACTATAAATTTTAGAGTTTATAAAATAGCATTGGTAAAAAGAAGTGACTATATAGTTTTTGATAGAGGATACTTGGCTTATTTAAATATCTTAGAAAAGATAAACTGCCTTTATTGTAGTTATTTTAACGGACTTATGGCTTATGTAAGTGAAGTATCTGCACGGACTGAACAGTTTTGGTGTCCTATAAAACATGCTAAGAAGATAGCATATAGACATAGCAAATATAATAAGTTTTTATCTTATGGAGATGCAAAATCTTTTAGAGAAGAGTTAGAAAGGCTAAGAAAAGAGTTAGAAAATATTAAAGAGTAATATATATGAAAAAATCATTAGGACTTCTTGAACTTATAGCTATAGCTGTTGGAGGTATGGTTGGAGGTGGTATCTTTACTATACTAGGTATTTCGGTTTCTATGGTTGGTTTTTTAGCACCATTTGCCATAGGTTTAGGAGGCCTGATAGCTTTTTTTGCTGCATACTCTTATGTAAAACTTGGAGTTTACTATAAAGATGAGGGTGCAACTTATGCATTTTTTAAAAGAACTTATCCATCTTCACAAATGGCAGCTTCATTTATAGGTTGGTACACTATTTTTGGATATATTAGCACTTTGGCACTCTATGCTTATACTTTTGCAAGTTATGGGATAAGTGGTTTTTCTTTTGGGGATAGTGATATTGTTAGAAAAGTTGTTGCTATAGCTATTATATGGCTTTTTGCTTTGGTAAATCTCTGGAGTGTTAAAGGGATGGGAAAGTTAGAAGATATTATGGTATATCTAAAACTATTTATACTTTTTATTATATCTTTTGTATTGATTTAT
>CAZFCZ010000027.1:0-63031 GCA_964517485.1 uncultured Nitratifractor sp.
TTATAATGGATATTTTATGGGTATGGTGTATAATACTAATTATAAAAGACTTTGTCTATAAATTTGTATTAAAAAAGAGCCATTGCGATAGTGGTAGTTGCTCTTTAAAGGATAAGTAGTGTTTGATATTTTTAGTAAAAATGAAAGTAGTGCCAATATTGCAAAAGTCTATTTTGGCTCAGAGGTAGAAGATAGAGACGAATTAATAGAGATTAAAAATCCATTTAGCTTAGAGGTTGTTTCTAAATATCCAGTATGTAGCGCTAACGATGCTAAAAGAGCTCTTAAGATTGCAAATAGTGCTTCTAAAGTTGCTAAAAAAGCACCTTTACACCAAAGAATTAAGTGGCTAGAGGATGTAGCAAGTAAGCTAAGAGAGCAATCTGATAGCTTTGCAAAAGTAATTGTTGACGAAGTTGCAAAACCACTCTCTTTTGCACAAATAGAGGTAGCAAGATGTGCCGAGACAATAGAGTTAACAGCAAAAGAGTTAATTAACTTAAATGGAGAGACAATTGCAACAGACGCAATGCCAAGTGGAAGAGACGCTTTAGCTTACTACAAAAGGGTTCCTGTAGGTGTTGCTAGCTGTATTACGCCATTTAACTTTCCGCTAAATTTAATTGCGCATAAAATTGCACCTGCACTTGGTGCTGGTAATGCAGTTGTACTTAAGCCAACACCCGAAGCACCAATGTGTGCATATATGCTAGCTAAGTTATTTATAGAGAGCGAATATGCTATTAAAGATGCTCTAAGTGTTGTTTATGGCGATGCCGAAGTTGGTAGTGAGCTTGTATCGAACCCAATATCTAGAGTTATTAGTTTTACTGGCTCTGCACAAGTAGGTAGAATTATTATGGCAAATGCTGGCATAAAAAAGGTAGCACTAGAGCTTGGAGGAAACGCAGCAACTTTTATAGACGAGAGTGCTAATATTGCAGATGCAGCTAAAAAGTGTGCATTTGGCTCGTTTTATAATAGTGGGCAAGTTTGTATTAGTTTACAAAGAATCTATGTGCACGAAAAGATATACAAAGAGTTTGCAAATGCCCTAGCAAAAGAGGCAAAAGAGCTTAAAGTTTGCTCACCATACGAAGAAGATACATTTATGGGGCCTTTAATTAACGAAGATGCTAAACTTAGAGCTAAAAGATGGGTAGCTAGTGCAATAGACGAGGGCGCTAATGTTTTATATGGTGGCGAAGAGAAAGATGGAATTTTTCCTCCAACTGTAATGGTAGATGTAACAGATGATATGCAAATTATATGCGAAGAGGTATTTGCACCAATTGTTAGCCTTGTAAAAGTTGCATCGTACGATGAAGCAGTTGAAAAAATAAACAATTCACCTTATGGCTTACAATATAGTATATTTACTAACTCTTTAAAGAATACTAAAAGCTTTATAGACGATGCAGATGCTGGCGGTGTTGTAGTAAACGACATACCAACAGTTAGGTTTGATATTCAGCCATATGGTGGTATAAAGCAAAGTGGTATAGGAAAAGAGGGGCCAAAGTGGGCACTAGAAGAGTTTACCGAAATTAAATCTGTAGTGATACTATAATGAAAAAGGTAGCAATATCTGCATGCTTGCTTGGCAAAAAGTGCAGGTACGATGGCAAAGAGAACAAAGATGTAAAGCTTCTTGCTATGCTAAAAGATTGCGAGCTTGTTGCTTTTTGTCCAGAAGACTTTTGTTATGGTACACCTAGACCAACTATGGACTTAGTAGATAGTAATGGCGAAATTAAGGCAATATCTAATTTAACTGGTGCAAACCTTACGCCACCACTTTTAGAGTATGCTAAAGCTTTTTTTGACTCTAATAGTGATATATCGCTATTTATTGGTAAAGATAGAAGCCCAAGTTGTGGTGTTAAGAGTGCTAAAGTCTACAATTGTAATAAAGAGCTAATATCTACTAATGGTAGCGGTATTATGGCTAAAGAGGCAATTAAAGAGGGTATAAAAGCCTTTGATAGCGAAGATTATGTTAGTCGTACTTTCTAAAACCAAATAGCCAATCTTTTTGCTCGTTAGTTAAATTTTGCATAGAGTCTAAAATTTTAGCTTTTAGTTTTTGTAAGTCTTCGAGCTCTAAATACTCTAGTAGCTCTGGTGCTATGTCGAAATTATCTATTTTTTGGCTACTCCATAGCTCTTTTATCTCATTTAATAGTGCTTTTTTATCTTCCATTAAATTCCTTTTAGTAGAATTATACTAAAAAAGGAACTATTTGAAGTTTATAGTTATTATATTTTTTACAATTTTTATATACCCTAATAGCTATAGTATAGTAGAAAATTTTAATACTACAGAAAGTATAAAAGTTAAAAGAAAATTTACTAAAGTAAAAAGAGCAAAAACTAAAAAGGTAAAAAAAGTATTTTATAGAAAAAAATCTAAAAAAGTTGTTGTAAAAAAAGTATTTAAAAAAAGAGCAATAAAAAAAAGAGTAGTGCAAAAAAAGGTAGTTATTAAAAAAGCTACTACCAATAAAAAGTTAGTTAAAACTACACACTCAAACAGAGCAAAGCTAGTAATTATTATGGACGATATTGCACACAAATACGAGCTAAATAGACTTAAATCTTTAGGCTTAAAGGTAACACCATCTATATTTCCGCCAAGTAAAATGAATATGCACAGCAACCTTTTAGCAAAAGATTTAAAACACTTTATGGTGCACTTGCCACTGCAATCTAATAGTAAAGCACTAAATAAAATGCATAAGACTCTCTTAGTTACAAGTAGCAATAAGGTAATTAAAGATAGAGTTTTAGAGATTAAAAGGCTTTTTCCTAATGTTAAGTTTTTAAATAACCATACTGGCAGTGTTTTTAGCCAAAATTATAAAAAATCTAAAGCTCTATATAGCGCACTTTTAAGTAGCGGTATTCTTTTTTTAGATAGTCGAACAACTAAGTATACTAAATTTAAAAAAATAGCAAAAGAGTTTAACCAAAGGTACTACAAATGCGATCACTTTATAGATAACAAAGTATCTACTCAAGCAATTTTAAAAGAGATTAAAAGAGGCATTGCAATTGCTAAATCAAAAGGGTATGCAGTGCTTATTGGGCACCCACATCAGCAGACATTTAAGGCACTTAATTTGGCTAAAAAGTACTTAAAGAGTGTAAATTTAATATATATAGACGAGTTATGATAAAGTTAGTTAATAAAAATATTAACGCATTAGAATTAATGCAAAAAAAGCCAAGCGAGCTTTACTACAAAGGTAATTTAGAGCTTTTAAATAGAGATTTAGTATCTATAGTAGGCACAAGAAGACCTTGTAGTTACACTAAAGAGTTTACGCACAAATTAGCAAGAGAGCTTAGTAAAAGAGGTGTTGTAATTGTTAGTGGTGCCGCTATGGGTGTAGATGCAATTGCTCATAGTGCTGCAGGTGCTAACTCTACAGTTGCTGTAATGGCAAATGGTTTAGATATTAAGTATCCAGCAGTTAATAAAGCACTAATTTCTAAAATAGAAGATAAAGGCTTAACACTTAGCTTTTTTAAAGAGGGCTTTAGAGCAACAAAATGGAGCTTTGTTAAACGCAACGAGCTAGTAGTTGCACTTAGTGGCTGCCTTATAGTAACCGAAGCCGATTTAAACAGCGGCAGCTTAAGAAGTGTAGAGTTTGCTATAAAGATGGGTAAGCCAATATATGTACTACCACATAGATTAAACGAAAGCTTAGGTACAAATAATCTATTAATAGATGGCCTTGCTAAGCCAATTTACGACATAGAAGAGTTTGCAAACAAATTTGGCAAAATAACACAAGCTAAAGACGAATTCACAAAATTCTTAGAAACCTCTCCAACCTTAGATAGCGCTCTAGCTAAATACGGAGAAAAAATCTACCAAGCCGAACTAGAAGGCACTATAATAATAGAAAACGGTATAATTAGACTGCTTTAGTAGCCTATTTTGTCCTGTTATTCTCTTTGGTGCTATTACTCTCTTTAGTGGTGTTGTTATCTTGTATAACAGTTACTTTGGCTTGTTTTTTTAGTATATAGTTTACTACACCTTCTAGGTATTCGCTTGATACCATGCCTGTTTTAATATCTACCACATCACCTGTTGTGTCTAGTATAACTAAAAATGGTATAGAGCCGCGCCAGCCTGCTCTTTGGGCTAGGTATTTAACAAAGTCTATATTCTCTCTTTGTGTGTAAAGGTTGTAGTTAATTCCTTTGCTTTTGCCGTAAGCTGCAAGTGCTTCTTTGCTGCTGCCTTGAGACTCTACTGCAAACATAACTAGCTTGTCTTTATACTTTTTTGTTAGTTCTATATAGTGTGGAATAGAGTAAACGCATGGAGGACAGTGTGTTCCCCAAAACTCTATAAATACAATTTTGCCTTTAGCGCTTGGTATGTCTAGTCCGTTCTTTTTTGCTATAATTGTTGTAGCTTTAGAGTTTATATCTTTAATTTCAAATTTTGGTGCTACTTCTGCTTGTGCAAAGGTAAGTGCAGTAAGTGTTAAGATAAGAAGAGATACTTTTTTTATCATAATTTTCCTTTTTTGCGACTATTATAGCATATTATGCTAATATTATGCAGAGTATCTATATGGTATAATGTTTAAAAGGATTATAATGAAAAAAGCATTACTATTAACAACAATTTCGGTTGCAGTTTTGTCTGCTTCGGTTAGTAATAAAGAGATAGCTAATATGTTTATGTTAGGCTTTTATGGTACTAAAGCAACACCTAATACTAAAATCTATAATGATATTTGCAAAAGTGGCTTAGGTGGGGTGATAGTATTTAAAAAGTCGCCTATAAAAAGAGGTGCAGCTAAAAACTTTACAGATGCAAAGAGTTTAAAGAGTTTAATTGCTGGGCTTAAGAGTTGTGGTGCTAAGCCACTTATTGCGGTAGATCAAGAGGGTGGGTTAGTGCAGCGAATTAAACTAACAAGAAGCTATCCAAAGGCTAGTGTAGTTGCAAAAAGTGGGCTAGGTAGTGCAAAAAGTATTTATACACAAATGGCAAAAGAGCTAAAGTCTTTAGGTGTTAACTTTAACTTAGCGCCAGTTGCAGATATTGCGCTTAATCCTAAAAATAGAGTAATTGTTAAGTGGGGGCGCAGTTATGGCAGTAACTATAAAAATGTAATTAGTTACGATAAAGCATTTATTAACGCTATGCATAGTTATAACATTGCAACATCGCTTAAGCATTTTCCTGGGCATGGTAGCTCTTTGGGCGATACACATAAGGGGTTTGTAGATGTAACTAAGCTTTGGAAAAAGGTTGAACTTAAACCATATATGGCACTTAAAAATAGTACCGATACTGTTATGGTAGCGCATATTTTTAATAAAAATTTAGATGCTACTTATCCAGCATCTTTATCTAAAAGAGTTGTAACTAATTTATTAAGAGGCAAAATAGGCTTTAATGGTGTTGTAATTAGCGACGATTTACAGATGGGAGCTATTGCTAAGCACTATACGCTAAAGCAAAGAGTAATGCGCTCTATTAATGCAGGAGTAGATATTATGCTATTTGCTAATCAGCTAAATGCAAAGAGTAATATATCTATACAAAGGCTTACAAAAATTGTAAGAGAGCTTATAAACTCTGGCAAGGTAAGTGAGCAAGCAATTAAAGCTGCAAATATTAGAATTAATAGATTAAAAAATAGGTTATACTAATGCAAAAGATAGCAGCTTTAGATGTTGGATTAAAGAGAATTGGCTTAGCCTTTTGTTTTGATAAAAGTGTAGTTCTACCACAAAATGCCATATTGCGAAAAGGTAGAAAGCAAGCAGCAAATGATGTAAGTAGCATACTAAAGGAGTGGGGTATTGCAAAGCTTATAGTAGGCCTGCCAAAAGGATGCGATAATGAAGATGAGATGAGCAGACGCATAAAGCACTTTGTATCTTTATTAGAAATAGATGATATTAAAGATATAGTATATATAGATGAGTCATTTAGCTCACACGAGGCTAAAGAGCAGATGAAGGGCGAAATAAAGCAAAAAAGAGATGGCAGAGTGGACTCGCTTGCAGCTAAGATTATTTTAGAAAGATATTTAGACTCTAATATATAACCCTATGCAGATATAGTCCATTAGGTTGTGCTAGTGTGCTAAAGTGTTTTTTTTCTGTATTAATTTGCTCTTTTAGTTCTAATATAGTTAGCTCTTTGCTTTCTACTTTTAAAGCACCTTCTACCATCATTCTTACTTGGCTTCTTAGGTAGCCTGTAGCGTAAAAATATATTGCAATATAGTTATTGATTTTTTTAACTTTTACATTTAAGACTTCGCGTATATCGCTACTTGTAATTGAGCCTTGCTTTTTAAAGAGCTTAAAATTGTGCTTGCCAATATATAAGTTAAGTGCCTCTTTTAGAAGTTTAATATTATTAATTTTATAGCTACTTACAAACTCTTTTTCGAAAATTTTAGGTGGTGAGGTTTTTATAAGGTATCTGTAGATTCTAACTTTTGCGCTATATTGCGCATGAAAGTTGCTACTAGCTTCTTTAATGTATTTAAATTCTATATCTGATAGCTTTTGATTTAGTGCTTTTTTTAGTGGTATTAAGCCTTTTTTTTGCCAAAATATTGGTAGTTCAAAGTGTATAACTTGCCCTGTCGCATGAACGCCCCTGTCGGTTCTACCGCTGCCAAATATTTTGCTATTAATGCCTAAACTTTTAAGTGCGCTCTCTATGCTTTGCACAACAGTATTAGGGGTGGTTTTTTGCCTTTGAAAACCAAAAAATTTAGAGCCATTATAGGCTATAATTGCTTTTACTACCAATTAGTATCTCTTTAATATTTTATTTTTAAAAGTTACTACAGATAGTACTAACCAAGTGGCAAATACAGCAGCTACAACATATGGGTTATCTAGTTTTCTTGTAACTATTGCTGGTATGTAAATTAGTAGCACACTAATTAAAATATATACAGCAGCTCTATTTTTTTGGTATCTTGGGTTGTAAATTCCAAACGATACATAAAGAATTATTAACAATATTGGGCTAAGTGAAATTAGTAAATAGTAGTAAAATTTACCACTATGCTTAAGCCAATACTCTTTGGTAGATAATATTTTACTAGAGTAGTATTTGGCATTATTGTATAGTTTTAAGTTGCTAAAATCTATAATATTAAAGCCTTTATCTTTGTATCTATATATCATACCATCATTTAAGCTTAGGTAGCTGCTACTGTTTGCTTCGTTTTTTATAAAGCCATCTTGCGCAAGCATTATCTGTACATGCCCGTTTTTACGCTCTGTAAACATAGTTACATTTTTAAATTTACCATTTTTGTTTTCGTCTATAAAGATGTGGTGGCTTCCGAAATTTTGGCTAAGTTTTTTTGGTAAAATTTTTAGTTTAGACTCGTATATCTTTTTACTTCTGTAGTTTTTCATTTTTTGTGTTGTATATGGTGTTATAAAGATAGCTAAAATGGTAATTATTGTAGTAAATAGCATTGCACTTGGTAGTAAAAATCTTAATACTCTTTGTGGTCTAAAGCCAACTGAGAATATTGCTATAGCTTCGTTGCTCTCTGAAAGGTTAGATAACGAGTTTATAACTGCACCTAAAAAGGTAAGAGGTAGTGTAGAGAATATAATATCTGGAAGTACATATGTATATAGCATTATAAAATCGTTAAACTCTAGTGTAACTCTTGCCGATAGTTTAGAGATGTTTATTACATATATTAAAGACATAATAATAAAAAATGGCACAAATAGTGTTATAAAACTTCTTGTAAAGTTACTTAGCAGGTACGATTTTAACCTAGCCATACATTAAATCCTTTAAAATACTTAATAACCACTCTTTATTTAGGTATGTAATTAGCGTTGCAATTGCTAAAAATGGCACAAATGGTATTATAGTATCTTTTGCTAAAATTGATGGAATAATTGCTATAAGTGCAGAAATAAACATAGCAATAAAAAAGGCTGGATACCCAAGAAGAGCTGCCATAGTAGCTGCAACTATAATATCTGCCTCTCCTAGAGCATCTTTTTTAGCCAATTTAGAGACAACTAAGCCTAAAGTGTAAAAGCCAACGGCAGCAAATGTTGCATCTATTATACTGCTACTAAATGTTGGCGAGATTAAAGCAAAAATAAGTGCTGCTATATTAAGAGTATCTGGAACGGCATAATACTCTAAATCTATAAGAGTTAAAGCTAGTAGCATACTAAAGCTAAGTGCAATAAATGGCAAGTACCAAAGTAAACCAATTTTGTAAAATAGCAGCAACCAAATTAAGCCATTACTTAACTCTACAAGTGGGTATCTAGCTGCTATTTTCTCTTTACAAAAGGCACATTGCCCTTTAAGTGCTAGCCAAGATAGCAGTGGTATATTGTGATACCACTTTAGCTTTGTGTCGCAACTTGTACATTTAGATGGTGGAAAAGATATATTTATACCTTTTGGAACTCTGTATATTAGTACATTTAAAAATGAGCCTACAGATATACCAAATAAAAATACAAAAATAGCCAATAGCGTATTATACTGCTCCAAATTTTCTCTCTCTGTTTTTGTAGTTGTTAATTATACTCTCTAGCTCTTGCGTATTAAAATCTGGCCATAGAGTATCTGTAAAGTTAAACTCTGCATACGCTATTTGCCAAAGTAAAAAGTTAGATACTCTTTGCTCGCCACTTGTTCTAATAAGCAAGTCTATGTCTGAGTAAGATGTATCTAGTGCCTCTTCTAGGCTCTCTTTTGTAACTGGTAGGCTACTACTTTGGCAAATTTTGTTTATTGCTCTAAGTAGCTCATCTTGTGCGCCATAGTTTAGGGCTAAAACCTGAGTTAGAGATTTGTTGTTTTTTGTTAGCTCTTTTGTTTTTGCAATAGTCTCTTTGAGTTTATTTGAAAATGGCTCTAAATCGCCTATTGTTTCAAATTTTACATCTTCTTTCATATATATATCTAACTCTTTTTTTAGGTAGCTATTTAGAAGTTTCATTAAAAACTCTACCTCTAGTTTTGGGCGTTTCCAGTTTTCGGTACTAAAAGCGTATAGAGTTAGGGTTTGTATCTCTTTAGAGTTTGCGCAGTATGTTGTAATATCTCGTACAACCTCAGCCCCTTTTTCGTGCCCTTTTACTCTTTTTAAACCTTTTTGTTGTGCCCATCTGCCGTTTCCGTCCATTATAATAGCTAAGTGTTTTAATTTATTCATAAATTTTACTCCAACTCTTGCGCAAAATTTAATATATCAAACGATAGATCAATTTTTGGTTTTAGTGGTATATCTTTTTGTGTATCTTTGCTTATACATGTAACTCTATTTTGGCTACTGCCAAAGTTGTTCTCTTTTTCTAAAATATTTAAGCATACACCATTTAAATCTTTTCTTGTTAGCATACTCTTTGCGCTATCTAGGGCACTTTGCTTATCTTTTTCGGCTTTAAAACCAATAGATACTATGCCATCTTTATTAAGAGTTTTAAGAATATCTACATTCTCTACTAGCTCTAGGCTCCACTCGCTTCCAACTTGCGCTTTTTTTAGTTTGCCATCTTGTGGATATTTAACTCTATAATCTGCAACTGCAGCAGCCATAAATAGATACGGTTTTTTCTGAATAACTCTTGCGCCTTCACTACTATTTAAGCTTGCTTTGCTCATTTTACCCTTTTTGGCTACTCTTATTGCATCTACTGTGTACTCTAGCATCTCGTTAGCATCTTCTACATCTAGTGTGTAGATATCTTTTGGCATAGTGTTATCTCTTTTTGTTGTAATTAAACATACATCAGCACCTTTTAAATAGAGTGCAAGCGATAGTGCATTTGCCATTTTGCCACTAGAGTGGTTACCTATAAACCTAACGCTATCTATAGCTTCTCTTGTTCCGCCACCTGTTACTACAACTCTTCTATCTTGCCAGAAGCTATCTTTTAGTAGCTCTTTTGCAGTTGCGTAGTAGATATCTAAAGGCTCTGCTAGTGCTCCGTTGCCTTCGTCGCCACATGCTAGAGTTTTAGTTACTGGAGTTACTATCTCTATATCGTTAACTGCAAGCATCTTTATAGAGCCCTCAGTGTAGTGGTTTTTTAGCATTTGTGTATTTGCAGCTGGGGCAATAACTAAGTTCTTATTAAAAGCTAGTGCACACTGAGTTACTATACCATCTGCTACACCTTTTGCAATTTTATTAATTGTGTTTGCTGTTGCTGGTGCTATTACAAAAGCGTCGCTTCTTTGTGGATAGTCTATATGGTTTAAGTTGCTAGCCCAATCTTCGTTTGTATCTGTTAAAACTTTTTGCCTAGTTAGTGCCTCGAAAGTTAAAGGTGATACAAATTTAGTAGCAGCTTGGCTCATAACCACTTGCACAGTTGCGTTGCTTTTTATAAATAGTCTTACAAGTTCGCAAGCTTTATATGCAGCTATAGAGCCTGTTACTCCTACTAGAATCTTTTTGCCTCTTAAATCAACTAAGTTCATATTAACTCTTTTTAAAAAATTTGTTAAAGAAGCCATTTATTACTTTTTGCTTGGCTCTACTAATTGCTAGTGCTCCAGTTGGAACATCAGATGTAATTGTACTTCCTGCTGCTATCATTGTATTGTCTTCTATAGTAACTGGTGCTACAAGTTGGCTGTCGCTTCCTACAAATACATTTTTACCAATGTTAGTGCTATACTTTGCCTTGCCATCGTAGTTGCATGTAATTACACCAGCACCAATGTTTGTACCACTTTGTATATTGCTATCACCCATATAGCTTAAATGCCCAGCTTTTACGCCATTTAGGGTAGATTTTTTAACCTCTACAAAGTTACCAATGTGTGTATTAGTAATATTAGATTTTGGTCTTATGTGTGCTAGTGGACCAATATCGCTATTTGTAATTATAGACTCTTCTATAACGCTGTAAGATTTAATGTGCGAGTTATTAATTTCGCACTCACCCTCTACAATAACGCCACTCTCTAGCGTACACTCTCCACTAAATTTTGCGCGTGAGTCTATATATATACTGCTAGGGTTGCGCATAGTTATACCACTTTCCATAAGCTCTTGTTTAATTCTATCTTGCATAAAGTCTTCGGCAATACTTAGGTGATATTTAGAGTTAACACCCATAAACTCATCTTCGTTTACTACAATTGGTTTTATTGCTCTATTGCTATCTACTGCCATCTTAATTGTGTCTGTTAGGTAGTACTCTTTTTGTGCATTATTATCATCTATTTTTGGAATTAGGCTATTTAGTAACTCTGCACTAAAACAGTATACACCTGCATTTACGCTTTTTATTGCCTTTTGCTCTGCATTGCAATCTTTTTGTTCTACAATCTCTTGAACTAAGTTATTTTTTATTACTACTCTACCATATCCTGTTGGGTCTTCTAGCTCTAGAATTGTCATTGCAATATCTGCATCTATAGATGTGATATTCTCTAGCGTTTGGCTCTTAACTAGTGGCATATCGCCATTTAGAACTAATACCTTATTGCTCTTAAACTCTAATCCCTTTAGTGCCCCACCAGTTCCTGGGTAGTTTTGTAAATCTTGCTTTACTATGTTTATGTCTGAATATGAGCTTTCTATTTGCTCTTTAACTAAATCGAATTTATGACTTAAAATAACTGTAATATCGCTAGTTAGTTTTAAAGACTCGTCTAAAATATGAAAAAGCATAGGCTTTCCAGAGATTGAGTGTAAAACTTTTGGTAGGCTAGACTTCATTCTAGTGCCTTTACCAGCGGCTAATATAACAATAGATAGAGACATTTATAATCCTTTGGGTAAAATACTAATATAATTATATCAAAATAGGATAATAAGTGAATTGTAAACATTTTAGTAAGTGTGGTTCTTGTAGTCTGTTTGATGTTGAGTATAACGATGCACTAGCACTTAAACACAATAACTTAAAAGAGCTACTTTTACCATTTTTTAGCGAAAAAATAGATATATTTAGCTCGCCAGAGGCAAACCATAGAGCTAGAGCAGAGTTTAAAATATGGCATATAGGCGATGAGTGTTCGTACGCTATGACAAATATAGATAAAAATGGTATAGAGCTACTACAAGAGTGCCCAAAAGTAATTAAACCAATAGAAGATATCTATTTAGAGCTACTTAAAGAGATAAATAGCAACGATACATTAAAAAGAAAGCTCTTCTCTATAGAGTTTTTAGCAACATTAAATGGAGAAGTGCTAGTAACTCTAATTTACCATAGGCAACTAGACGACAACTGGCAAGAGCAAGCAGTTCTTTTGCAAAATAAATTTAATATACTTATAATTGGAAGAGCTAGAAAGCAAAAGATAGTATTAGATAAAGAGTATGTAGTATCTAAGCTAAAAGTAGAAGATAAAGAGTATAGCTTTAAGTACTACGAAGGTGGCTTTACACAACCAAACCCATATATTAATAAGCATATGGTAGAGTGGGCAATAGGAAATATTAAAGATAACGGCGGAGACTTTTTAGAGGCATATTGCGGTTTAGGTAACTTTACTTTGCCAATTAGCAGATACTTTAATAGGGTACTTGCTACCGAGATAAGCTCTAACTCTATTAAGGCAGCTAAAGAGAACTGTGTGCTAAATAGCGTAGAAAATATAGAGTTTGTTAGGCTAAATGCTACAGAGACAGCGCAAGCACTAAATAAAGAGCGAGAGTTTAGAAGACTAAAGGGTATAGATTTAGATAGTTATAACTTTACTACAATGCTAGTAGACCCACCACGAGCTGGTTTAGATGAGCACTCTTTAAAGCTTGCACAAAAGTTTGATAATATTGTATATATATCGTGTAACCCTAATACCCAAGTAAGAGATTTAGAAGAGTTAACTAAAACACATAAAGTTGTAAAAGCAGCACTGTTTGACCAATTTCCATACACAAACCACATAGAGAGTGGTGTATACTTAAAGAGGATATAATGAGCACTAACTGGATACCACCACTAAGACACACAAACGATTTTGTTTTTACACCAAGCCCTAGAGACTTTAGTGTAGAAGAGGTTCCTCTATACGAGTTTGCGGGAGAGGGCGAACACTTAGTGCTAAAGGTTAGAAAAAAGAACCTAACTACATGGGAGATGCTAAATATACTTAGTGCTCATATAGGAGTATCTAAAAGAGAGCTAGGCTACGCGGGTCTAAAAGATAAGCATGCAATTACTATACAGTATATATCTTTGCCTAAAAAATATAAAGAGAGCCTAGAGAGCTTTGAACATAGCGATATTAAGATTTTAGAAGAGTTTGTACATAATAATAAAATAAGAGTAGGGCACCTTAAGGGCAATAAGTTTTGGCTTAGGTTTAAAAAGGTTTATGGCGCAAACTTAGATAAGATAGAGTCTGTAGTAAAGTGGGTAAAAACTAATGGTATGCCAAACTACTTTGGGCATCAGCGTTTTGGCATAAAGGGCGATAACTATCTAGAAGGCAAAGCGTTAGTAGAGGGTAAACTAAAAGTTAGAGATAAAAAGAAAAGAGAGTTTCTAATAAGTGCTTATCAGAGTTATCTATTTAATAATTGGTTAGCAAAAAGAGTCAAGCTTAGTATGCTAATGCAAGATTTTAGTAACAAAGAGGTAGAAGATATTTTAAAGCTACAAAGCAATACACTAAAAGGCGTAAAAGAGCAAAAGCAGTTTTTTAAGCTACTTGAGGGCGACTTATATATGCACTACCCATATGGCAGGGTATTTTACGAAGAGCTAGATGTTGCTACTAACAGATTTGCTAAAAAAGATATATCGCCAACTGGGCTAGTAGCTGGTAAAAAGGTAAAAAGAGCGCAAGATGTTGCATATAGCGCATTTGAAAGTAGCATAGATTGCGAAATAAGAGAGAGCGGAAGCCGAAGATACGCATGGATTTTCCCAGAAATTTTAGATAAAAGATATATAGAAGATAAGGCTTGGTATGAGCTATCTTTTTATTTGCCAAAGGGCTCATACGCTACTGTATTTGTAGATACGCTTAAAGGTAATGTGGTTGGAGAGTAACTTAGATAAATTAATAATATGCAGCAAATGCTCAACTTTGCAAAATAGAGTTAAATTGCCAAAAGGCGCAGTTGCAAGGTGCAACGAGTGTAATGCAATACTTTATCGTAATGTAAATGGTGCTTTTAGTAA
This sequence comes from uncultured Nitratifractor sp., assembly GCA_964517485.1. Classification (GTDB taxonomy): domain Bacteria; phylum Campylobacterota; class Campylobacteria; order Campylobacterales; family Sulfurovaceae; genus JAADEQ01. Next base: position 14,155 of record CAZFCZ010000027.1, read on the forward strand.
GGGTGTAGCATTTTCTATTACATCTTTAATTTTATATATTATTGCTCTGCTTTTTCCTATTATTAATGTAACAATTGCTGGTGTTAAGAGTTCATTAACTATACCTGGCATGATATACTCTTTATTTAGCGAAGATTTTATAGTTGTTGGCTCTATTGTTATTGTAGTACTTGTTATTGCGCCCTTAAGTGTGATACTTTCTTATTTGTTACTTGCTGTTATAATTAAGTTAAAAAGGTATAAAAATTTAGCAAGGCATATTATATCTTTTTTAATAGTTAGTAGAGACTGGGAGATGATAGACATATTTGCAGTAAGTATATTAGTAGCACTAGTTAAGCTGTTTGGATATGCTGAGGTAGAGTTTGGGGTTTCGGCTATTGCATTAGCACTATTTGTTATAGTAGATATTTTTGTGCTTAAAAATATAAAAGCAACAGAGCTATGGACACACTTTGTAAGGGAGTATAGTGAAAAGTAGTAAATATATTAGTTGCAAATTTTGTGGTAGTGTTAACTACAAAAGCGATAGCACACTATATTGTAGAACTTGTAAAAATAGAATAGGAGACAAAGAGAGTGTTAGCTTTTCTACAGCTTGGGCACTACTACTAACTGCTATGATATTTTATATAATTGCTAATTTATACCCCATATTAGAGATAACCAAATTTACCCATACAACAGGTAGCACGATACTTGGTGGTGTAATAGAGTTATGGGAAGAAGGCTCATACCCAATAGCAATTATTATATTTACAGCATCTATATTTGTTCCTATACTGAAGTTTATTTTGATACTATATATATTAATAAATTACAAAAAACCAAGTCGTGGAAGTAAAAAGATAGATCAAGCTAAGCTTTATCATATTACGGAAGTTATTGGTCCGTGGTCTATGGTAGATGTTTTTGTAGTATCTATTTTAGCAGGTGTAGTGCATTTAGGTAGTGTAAAAATTACAGCAGGTGTTGGTGCTACAGCGTTTGTGCTAATGGTGTTTTTTACAATGCTAAGTGCTATGTCTATAGATGTAAGATTAATAAAGGATAAAAAAGATGCAAATTAAAGACCCTATTATAAAAGAGAAGAGTAGCTTTAATTTTATAACATCAATTTGGCTTGTACCTTTTATTGCTTTAATAGTTGGTGGTTGGCTAATTTATGAGCACTTTAGTAAGCTAGGTCCACTAATTAAGATAGAGTTTAGTAACAGCTCTGGCTTAGTAGCTGGGCAAAGCGTAGTAAAGTTTCGCGATGTATCTATTGGAAAAGTAACAAAAATAGAGATTAATGCTAATAAAGAGGGTGTAGTAGTTTACGCTAGGGTAAATAAAGATGTACAGCCATTTTTAAACGAAAGTACAAAATTTTGGATTGTAAAGCCAGAAGTTGGCTACTCTGGTGTAAAGGGGTTAGATACTTTACTTAGCGGAACATATGTAAATATGGTTGCTAAAAAGGGCAAAAAAGAGATTTTAGAGTATGTAGGCTTAGATAGCGAGTATATAGAGATTGGCGAAGATATATACTACGCTCTAGAGTGCTCGTTTCCAATGAGCGTAAAAAGAGGTACTCCACTTTACTATAAGGGTAAACAAGTAGGAGTAGTAGCAGCGCTAGATTTAGATCCATACTCTAAAAATATAGTCTTAATGCTAAAAATATATAAAAAATACAACACCCTAGTAAATAGCTCTACTAAGTTTTGGATACAATCTTTAGTAGATTTAAAACTTAACAACAATAGAATAGAGTTTAATATAGCACCCCTGCCAACACTTGTTATGAGCGGTATATCGTTTGAGACTTACTTTGATAAAAAGTACGATAGTGGCGTAAGCAAAGTATTTAAACTATATAGAAGCGTAGCAGATGCTAAAAATGTAAGGGTTGGTCTATCGGATCCACTTTTAAAGAGCTTTGTTTTTGAGTTTGAAGGTGATGTATCTTCTATTGATCCAGATGCCGATATTATGTATAAAGGTTTTAAAGTTGGCGAGCTTAAAAAGTTAAAAATTACTTACAATAAAGTCTTAAGAAACTTCGAAGCAAAGTGTTTAGGCGAGATTGATTTTGCAAACTTTAGTACAACAAAAAAAGATGGCTTTAACAACTTTAAAGAGCTAGCAAAAAGAGGTATTGTAGCAAAGTTAGAGAAGAGTAATTTACTATTAAATAGAGCATCTATTATTTTAAGCGAAGACAACACTACAGAGTTTAAATGGCAAAAAGATAAAGAGTATAATAGTTATATATTTCCTACTAAAGATTTACAAAAAAGCGATCTTTTAGCTACACTTAGTGCAATTGCTAAGAAGTTACAAGCACTTAATTTAGATAAAACAGTAGATAGTGTAAATGCAATTTTAGATAAATCTAAAGCACCAATTGCAAAACTTGATAGTGTGCTAGATAATACAAATAAGTTAATACTTAGCTCAAATAAAACTATTAAAAGTATAGAGAAAATTGTATCGTCTAAAGATTTTAAAAATATAAGCGCTAATGTAAATAAGAGTCTTGTAGAGTTTAAAAAGACACTAAGTAGCACAAAAAGGCTACTTAATAATTATGGCTCTAATTCGCTATTTGCAGATAAGTTAGATGCAACAATAAAAGAGTTGCACAACACAACACAGCAGACAAATAGGCTTTTACATAAGCTAAACAAAAAGCCAAACTCTTTAATTTTTGGAGACTAATATGAGATATTTTATATTTTTATTTTTAATAATATTTGCAGGGTGTAGTAGCAAAAATAGTGGTTATATTTTGCCCTCTACTAGTAGTGTTAATGTTGCTAGCATTACTACCCAAATAGGTGTAGAAAAGGTTGAGTTACCAGAGTATTTAAATAGTGGAAAAATTTTACTTAAGAGTGGGCTAAAAGTTAGCGAGATAGACTCTAACTTTATTGCACCACCAAGCGAGCTTTTAACTAGTAAAACAATAAATATACTTAAAAGTAGCCTAAATAATCCAAATGTTTTACTATATCCGTGGGATATTAAGAGTCAAAAAGGATATATTGTAAAAATTAAATTAGATAAGTTTTTATACGATAGCAGCAGTGTTGTAGTAGCTGGAAGTTACTATATAAAAAATGCAAATAAAGAGTTAATAAGTTCTAAAAATTTTACAAAAATTGCAACTTGTAGCAAAGATGTAAAAAGTATAGTTACTACACTATCTGAACTTTTTGACACTGTAGTTGTAGAAATTGCTCAAAAAATAGCTAGATAATAGTAATTTTTTAGTAGAATTTCAAAAAAGTAAAAAAGGTAAACAATGAGTAACTATATGATTTTTTCAGGAACTGCTAATCCAGAGCTTGCACAAGAGATATCTGAATATTTAGATGTGCCACTATCGCACGCAACTATCAACCGTTTTTCTGATGGTGAAATAAATATTCAAATTGCAGAGTCAGTTCGTGGAAAAGATGTATATATAGTTCAGCCAACAAGTGCACCAGCAAATGCTAACTTAATGGAGCTATTAATTATGGTAGATGCACTTAAGCGCTCTTCGGCTAGATCTATTACTGCAGTTATACCATACTATGGTTATGCAAGACAAGATAGAAAAGCAGCTCCTAGAGTTCCAATTTCGGCTAAGCTTGTAGCAGACATGATAGAAGTAGCAGGTGTAACAAGAGTTGTTACAATAGATTTACATGCATCGCAAATTCAGGGGTTCTTTAATATTCCAGTAGACAACTTATATGGTGCATCTTTATTTATAGACTATATTAAGAGTAAAAACTTTGCAAACCCAATTATTGCTAGTCCAGATATTGGTGGTGTTGCTCGTGCTAGATATTTTGCACAGCGCTTAGGGTACGATATGGTAATAGTAGATAAAAGACGCGAAAAAGCAAACGAAGCAGAAGTTATGAATATAATTGGTGAAGTTGATGGCAAAGATGTTATCTTAATTGATGATATGATAGACACTGCTGGAACTATGGTTAAGGGCGCAAAAGCACTTAAGAGTAAGGGTGCAACATCTGTAATGGCTTGCTGTACACACCCAGTACTTTCTGGACCAGCATTCGATAGAATAGAAAATGGCGAAATAGATGAGCTTATTGTTTCTAATACAATTCCACTTACTCGCGAATCAAGTAAAATTAAGGTACTAAGCACTAATAAGCTTCTTGGCGAAGTAATTAGAAGAATAAACAATAACGAGAGTGTTAACTCTTTGTTTGATCTGTAGGGTTTTTAATGCATAAAGCAATTCCTCAGGAAAATATTAGAAACTTCTCTATTATTGCGCATATCGACCATGGTAAGTCGACTCTTGCAGATAGAATTATACAAGAGTGTGGCGCAGTAAGCGACAGAAAAATGAGCGCGCAAGTTATGGATACTATGGATATTGAAAAAGAGCGTGGTATTACAATTAAAGCTCAAAGTGTTCGCTTAACCTACGAAAAAGATGGCGAAGTTTATATATTAAATCTAATTGACACTCCAGGCCATGTTGATTTTAGTTACGAAGTTAGCAGATCTTTAGCATCTAGTGAGGGTGCATTACTAATTGTAGATGCCGCTCAAGGGGTAGAAGCGCAAACTATTGCAAATGTATATATAGCACTAGATAACGATTTAGAGCTTCTGCCAGTTGTTAATAAAATAGACCTACCAAGTGCCGAGCCAGATAGAGTTTTAACCGAGGTAGAAGAGGCAATTGGGCTAGACTGTACAGAGCATAACTTAGTTTCTGCTAAAAATGGTATTGGTATAAAAGAGCTAATAGATACAATTGTCGATAAAATTCCAGCTCCAAGAGGCGACGAAGATGCTCCAACTAAAGCACTAATTTACGATAGCTGGTTCGATAACTACTTAGGTGCACTAGCACTTGTTAGAGTATTTGATGGTAAAATACAAAAAGGGCAGATGATTAAAATAATGGGTACTAAAGAGGAGCATCAAGTTCTTGATTTAATGTACCCAAACCCAATTGCACCAATAAAGACAAAAACTATCGAGACTGGAGAAATTGGTATTGTTGTAATGGGTCTAAAAACGGTAGAAGGCCTAAAAGTTGGAGATACAATTACAGATAATAAAAACCCAACAAAAGAGCCAATTCCAGGTTTCGAGCCTGCTAAACCATTTGTATTTGCTGGTATTTACCCAATAGAGACAGATAAATTCGAAGATTTAAGAGACGCTTTAAATAAGCTAAAGTTAAATGATGCGGCTTTAACTTTTGAGCCAGAGAGTTCGCTAGCACTAGGTAGTGGCTTTAGGGTTGGATTTTTAGGTATGCTACATATGGAAGTTGTAAAAGAGCGTCTTGAGAGAGAGTTTAATTTAGACCTAATAGCAACAGCGCCAACAGTAATTTACGAAGTAGAGTTAACAAATGGCGAGAGAATTGTGGTTCAAAACCCAAGTGAATTGCCAGATGCTTCTAAAATAGACACTATTTTTGAACCATATGTAAAAGCAACTATTCTTACACCTAATGAGTTTGTTGGTAATTTAATTAAACTACTAAACGAAAGACGCGGTATTCAGATAAAGATGGACTACCTAAACGAAAATAGGGTCTTACTAGAGTACGATGTACCAATGAACGAAATTGTTATGGATTTTTACGATAAGTTAAAATCTACAACAAAAGGTTATGCAAGTTTTGACTACGAGCCAGTAGGCTTTAGAGAAGGTCAACTAGTAAAACTAGATATTAGAGTTGCAGGCGAAGTTGTAGATGCATTAAGTATTATTGTGCCACAAGAGAAGGCTAGAACAAGAGGTTTAGCATTTGTTAATCAGTTAAAAGAGCTAATTCCACGCCAACTATTTGAAGTGGCAATTCAAGCTAGTATAGGTAATAATATTATTGCAAGAAGTAATGTTAAGTCTATGGGTAAAAATGTTACTGCTAAGTGTTATGGTGGTGATATTACAAGAAAAAGAAAGCTACTAGAGAAGCAAAAAGCTGGTAAAAAGAGAATGAAAGCAATAGGTAAAGTACAAGTGCCACAAGAGGCATTTATGGCAGTACTAAAAATAGATAGCTAGGAGAGTTATGAGTTTTTTAACAGAGTGGATGTTTCATATACATTTAATTATGGCGATATCGTGGATTGGTGGTTCTGTATTTATGTTTGTACTAGGTATTACTTTACGAGATAAAAAAGCGCAACAGGAGGTATATCCACATGTTGGGCCAATTTTTGGCTGGTTCGAAGTTTTTGCACTTATAGCATTGCTAATTAGTGGTACTGTTTTAGGTGGGTACTATAATTTATTTGATTTACTTTTTAATCCTAACTCTTCAGATATTTCAGATGCACTACTTAAAAAAGTTATATTGGTAACAATTCTTACAGTTGCAACAATAGTGCACTTTGTTATAGCATACAAAACAAATGGCAAAGAGAGAACTAAGATGCAAAATCTAATATCTCGTGGCTCATCTATGCTTATATTCTTTTTAAATCTATTTGTTATGCACTATGCGATTATTTTAAGAAATATTCTATAAATGCTTCCAAAAAATATTGTAACAATATATGGTAGAAACGCAGTACTCGAAGCTCTTAAAGAGAAAGAGTTAAGGGTATATGCGTTACATCTTTCTAAATCTAATAAATCATCAGATAAATTAAATCTAATTATACAAAGTGCTGAAAAAAAAGATATAGAGATAAAATACCACACTAAAGAGAGATTAAGTTTTATATCTAAAAATAAAAAGCAAGACCAAGGCGTAGCACTTGATATTATATTAGATAACTTAAAAGATATTAGTTACTTAAAAGAGCTAGAGAGTTTTAGAGTTTTAGCATTAGATAGTATAGAGAATCCACAAAATTTAGGTATGATTATTCGCTCTGCAGCTGCTGGAAATATAGATGCAGTTATAGTATCTAAAAAAGGCTCAGCTTCTATTGTATCGCCTTTAACTATTAAAGCAAGTGTAGGAACACTCTTTAAAATACCTATTATTCAAACTAACTCTATGGTAAAAAGTTTAAAAGAGCTAGCTTTAGATAATGTAGAGTTAATATCTTTAGATTTAGGGGCAAAGAGCTCTCTTTTTAATCTAAAGTGTGGAAAAAAGTCTATTTTTATACTTGGAAACGAAAGTAGGGGTGTAAGCAAAGAGATTAGTCAAATATCTACAAAATCTGTAAAAATAGAGATGAATAGGGGTGTAGAGTCTTTAAATGTTGCTATTACTGCATCTTTAATAAGTTTTTTGTAAATTTTTATATATTTTAAAACTCATTTAAACACTTTTTAGCTAAAATGTCGCACTATTAAGCGCAGAGACGAATTAAAGGGTTAATAATGTACGCAATTATCAAAGCAAGTGGACAACAGTTTAAAGTTCAAGAGGGAGATATTATCTGCTTCGACAAAATGAATTTAGAGCCAAAAGCAGAAGTAGAGTTTAACGAAGTACTAGCTATAAACGATGGTGAATTAAAAATAGGTTCTCCATTAGTAGAAGGTGCAGTAGTTAAAGGTGAAGTTATCAACGAAGGTAGAGATAAAAAAGTTGTTATCTTTAAGAAAAGAAGAAGAAAAGACTCTAAAGTAAAAAGAGGTTTCAGAAGAGACTATACAAGAGTTAGAATAACTAAAATAGCATAAGGAGAAGAGATGGCACACAAGAAAGGTCAAGGATCAACTCAGAACAACCGTGATTCAGCAGGTCGTCGTTTAGGCGTTAAAAAATTTGGTGGTGAAAAAGTTATTCCAGGTAATATTATTATTCGCCAAAGAGGAACAAAAGTAGTAGCAGGTACAGGTGTTAGATATGGTAAAGATCATACTATCTTCGCTGTAGTTGAGGGTGTTGTTAAATTTGACAATAAAACAAGAAACAAAAAAAGAGTTTCTGTAGTTCCTGCTTAATTTATTTGCTATAAGAGCTTTTGCTCTTGTAGATTTATACTTCTTTTAGAACTAATTATCAACCTATTTATTACACTTTTATCTATTAATATACTTCAGCTTTAATAAAATATTTAGCTGTATATAAAAATTTATCTTATTTTAATAAAAAAGTTATCGATTTTATAGTGGCTTTGCTTTACTTTTTAAAATTTAAAGTAAGTTATTTTAAGTAGATAGGCTATAATAGTAGAACTTAAATAAAAGTTGGTAATATGAGTGTTAATATAGAGTTTAGATGGAATCAAGAGGTATATAAGTTAGCAGGTGAAATTGCTTACAAATATAAAATGGCATATACTTGGAAAAAATATTTAGGCTATTTTTTTATTGGTTTAATAATTATAGGTTTAATTAAGCTAAAAAATAGTGGAGATTTTTCAGTAATATATATTGGTGCTATATTATCTATATATTGGTATTTTATAAGAGGTTTTTTATATAAAAGTAGATTATTAAAAAACTTTAAAAAAGAGGGTATTAGTGAATTAACTATGCACTTTAATATTACAAAAGGTGGTATTAATATTAATGGCAATATGATACCTTGGAGAGATATTACATTAGTAGTTGTACACCCTAGTGGTTTTTTAATAGAGAGACCAGAGGGGTATCCATATATTCCAGCTACAGCATTTAGTAAAGATAAAGAAGTAGAGTTTTTTTTAAAGTTACTAGAGAAAAATGAGATACCTCTTAAAAAAGTTGTGTAAAAATATAATAAAATTTGATACAATTGTAAAAATATTTTTTAGGATTATTTATGATTTTAGATAAAGAGACTTTAAGAACTAATTTAGATAGAGTTATATGGGATATCGAAGAGGCAAGATTACAAAGAAGCGAGCATTTGATTGTTCAGTTATGTGTTGTTAGTAAATATACCGAAATAGAGAATATTAAAACTCTATACGAACTAGGGCAGAGAAATTTTGGTGAAAACCAAGTACAACAGCTAGAGAGCAGAGCCAATACTTTAGAAGATTTACCACTATCTTGGCAGATGATTGGAACACTACAGAAGAATAAAATTAATAAACTTATAGATTTAAACCCAACACTACTGCAATCTTTAGACTCTTTAGAGTTAGCACAAGAGTTAGATAAAAGATTAAAAGCAAAAGATAAAACTATGAGTGCTCTATTGCAGATAAATAGTGCAAACGAAGCAACTAAAAGTGGTGTATCTATTGATGAAGCAATAGATATTTATAATCAAATACAAGAGAGTTGCTCTAGTATAAGTCTAAAAGGTGTAATGACAATTGGTGCACATACAACAGATACAAAAATTATAAAGCAATCTTTTGATGCAACTTATAGTATATACGAAAAGCTACAAAAAAATGGCGCAAGTATATGCTCTATGGGTATGAGTAGCGATTTTAAATTAGCAATTGAGTGTGGTTCTAACATGGTTAGAATTGGCTCTAGATTATTTACTAATGAGTAGTGCAGATACTATTTTAGTGCATATCTGCTGCTCGGTAGATAGCCACTTTTTTCTACAAAGATTACAAAAAATATATCCTAAAGCTAAGCTTATTGGCTTTTTTTACGATCCAAATATTCACCCATATAGCGAGTATTACTTACGACTTTTAGATGTAAAAAGAAGTTGTAATATTTTAAACATACAACTTATAGAGGGCGATTACGATTATGATAGCTGGCTAAAAACTGTACGAGGCTTAGAAGACGAGCCAGAAAAAGGTGCAAGATGCTCTGTATGTTTTGATAGACGCTTTGAAGTAACTGCTAAGAGAGCTTACGATTTAGGTATAAAATACTTTACTTCAACACTTTTAACTTCTCCTAAAAAATCTATAAATCAGCTAAAATTAAGTGGTGACAAATTGGCTAAAGAGCTTAATTTAGAGTTTTTAACTTTAGATTTTAGACAAAAAAATGGAACTCAAGAGCAAAATATAATTGCTAAAGAAGATAGACTATATAGACAAAACTATTGTGGCTGTTTATATGGCTTAAAACAACAAAGGCAGCAGCAAGATAGGCTTTTAGATGAACTATTTTCTCCAATATCTAAGCAAATACAGCCAGCATCCATAGAGGATAAAATAGAACTTTACGAAAACAGACTAAAACTAGAAGAGCGTGGTGCTGAGTATAAAATAGTTAAAAGAAGACTGCTAAATTGGCGATTGCTATATGCAGTTGTAAAATATAAAAGGTCTAATATGGTTGCACACATTTTACCATATTCTAAGCTAAAAAGTGGCTATTCTAGGGGTAAAGTAGAGTATGCTGTAAATAATGTACATCACTTTAGCAGAGATGAAATTAAATTTATATCGCTAGATTACTATAATAAATTAATAAATAAAAACTATAAAACTACACTTGAGTTAATATTTAATTTACCTAAATTTGAAGTTGAGCTAAAAGCAAGAGAAAAAATTGTAAATGGATTTTATGACCTTTCTACGGTAGTAGTTGTAGATGAAATTCCAGAATCTAAAGTAGAATTAAAAATTGATACAAAACTTTATGAAGATGTGCAAGAGGTGTTAATTACACTTTAACCAACCTTTCGATATTATATAAATAAAAATTAAAGGTTGCATATGCTTTATAATGTTATGGAAATTCAAGATATTTTACCACATAGATACCCATTTCTTTTAGTTGATAGAGTTACGGCTTTAGAACCTGGCAAAATGATAGAAGCTTATAAGAATGTATCTATCTCTGAGCCTGTATTTCAAGGGCACTTTCCTGATCATCCTATCTATCCTGGTGTTATGATTATAGAGGGTATGGCACAAGCTGGTGGTGTATTGGCATTTCAGAGTGCTTCTAAAGAAGAGCAAGATGCAGCTAAAGATAAAGTTGTATATTTTATGAGCATAGATAAAGCTAAATTTAGAGCACCAGTTGTTCCTGGAGATAAGCTAGAGTATAAGCTAAATGTTATTAAAAACAGAGGTGCTGTATGGCACTTAGATGCAAAAGCATATGTTGATGGCAAGCTAGTTACAGAAGCCGAATTAAAAGCAATGATTGTAGATAAATAATGAGTCAAATACATCCAACTGCCATTGTTGAAGATGGTGCAAAAATAGGAGAGAATGTATCTATAGGTGCATATAGTTATATTGCTAAAGATGTTACAATTGGAAATAATACTACTATTGGCTCTCACACGCTAATAGAGGGCATTACTACAATTGGAGAGGATAATGAGATATTCTCTCACGCAGTTGTTGGCTCTATTCCGCAAGATCTTAAATTTAATGGCGAAAGAGTAGAGTTAATAATTGGAAATGGTAACAAAATTCGTGAATTTACACTAATTAACCCTGGTACTCAAGGTGGTGGTGGTGTTACTAAAATTGGTAATAATAACTTGCTAATGGGCTATGTACATATTGCCCATGATGTTATAGTTGGCAATAGCTGTATTTTAGCTAATGGTGCTACACTTGCTGGGCATGTAGTGCTTGGTAATGGAGTTGTAGTTGGTGGGTTAACACCTATTCATCAGTTTGTAAAAGTTGGTGATATGGCTATGATTGCAGGAGCTAGTGCGCTTAGTCAAGATGTGCCACCTTATTGCCTTGTAGAGGGTAATAGAGCAAAATTAAGAGGCTTAAATTTAACAGGACTTAGAAGACATATAGATATTAGCGATATTAACGAGCTAAAAAAGGCGTATAAAGAGCTATTTAGTGCGCAAGAGCCAATGCAAGATGTTGTAGAGAGACTAGTAAACAGTAGTAGCGAACATGTTGTAAAAATGGTAAAATTTATAAAAGAATCAAAAAGAGGTATAGCTATGCCAAGGAGTAAAAATTGAATAAACATTGTAGTTTCTGTGGATCGCAAGAGAGCGATAGTCTGCCGTTAGTAGCAGGACAAAATGCATATATTTGTAGTAATTGTGTTGTATCTGCATATAAGATACTTTTTGGAGAGGAAGGAAGCTCTTATGAAGAGATGGAAGAGGAGCTAAGAGACTTAACACCAAAAGAGCTAAAAGAGTTTTTAGATAACTATGTAATAGGGCAAGGTGATGCTAAGAAAACTCTTAGTGTTGCTGTGTATAACCACTACAAAAGAATACTAAAAGGCAAAAGCTTAAATGGAGATACTGAAATTTCTAAATCTAATATTTTACTAGTTGGCCCAACTGGCAGTGGTAAGACACTTTTAGCGCAATCGATTGCTAAATTCTTAGATGTACCAATTGCTATTGCTGATGCAACTAACTTAACAGAAGCTGGGTATGTTGGCGAAGATGTAGAGAATATCTTAACAAAACTGCTGCAAGCTGCCGAAGATGATGTAGAAAGAGCGCAAAGAGGAATAGTATTTATTGATGAAATTGATAAAATTGCTAGAGCTGGTGAGAACCGCTCTATTACTCGTGATGTATCAGGAGAGGGTGTTCAGCAAGCGTTATTAAAAATTATAGAGGGCTCAATTGTTAATATACCGCCAAAAGGTGGTAGAAAGCACCCTAATCAAGACTTTATACAAATTGATACATCTAATATTTTATTTATATGTGGTGGTGCTTTTGATGGTTTAGAAGAGATTATAGCTCGCCGTATTGGTGGTAACACACTAGGATTTGGACACAAAAAGAGAACTAAAGAGGATAACGAGAATAATCTATCTTTAGTAGAGCCAGACGACTTAGTAGCTTTTGGACTAATTCCTGAGTTAATTGGTAGATTGCATGTGCTTACTACACTTAAAAAGATATCTGTAGAGGATATGGTAAGAATATTAACTGAGCCTAAAAACTCTTTAATTAAGCAATATAAAGCTCTATTTGAATTAGATGAAGTTAAGCTATCTTTCGAAGATGAAGCACTAGAAGAAATTGCAAAAAAAGCACTACAAAGAAAGACTGGTGCTAGAGGGTTAAGATCGATTTTAGAAGAGATTTTGTTAGATATTATGTATCAGTTGCCTGAATTACAAGGTTATGAAGTTATAATAACAAAAGATGTTATAAATAAAGAGGCAGAACCTCTATTATTAAAAGATAAAAAAAGTGCATAAGGGGAAATAGTGGGATTTTTTAAAAATTTATTTGGTTTTCTATCGCAAGATATTGCTATAGACTTAGGTACAGCTAATACACTAGTTTTAGTTAAAAATAAAGGTATTGTAATTAACGAGCCTTCTGTTGTTGCTGTTAAGATTAATAGATCAGGACAAGAAGAGATTTTAGCTGTTGGACAAGAGGCAAAAGAGATGGTTGGTAAAACACCTGGCTCTATTAAAGCTATTAGACCAATGAGAGATGGTGTAATTGCCGACTTTAATACTACAGAGATGATGATAGAGTACTTTATAAAGACAGTAAATGGTAGAAGTATGCTATCTTCGCCAAGAATTGTAATTTGTGTGCCTTATGGTTTAACACAAGTAGAGAGAAAAGCTGTTAGAGAGTCTGCTCTTAATGCAGGTGCTAGAAGTGTTTACTTAATAGAAGAGCCAATGGCAGCAGCGATTGGTGCAGGTTTGCCTGTAAAAGATCCTAATGGTAACTTGGTTGTTGATATTGGTGGCGGTACTACAGAAATTGGTGTAACATCTTTAGGTGGCTTAGTAATTAGTAAATCTATTAGAGTAGCTGGTGATAAACTAGATGAAGCAATAAAAGACTACACTAAGAAAAACTTTAATCTTTTAATTGGTGATAGAGTTGCAGAAAACTTAAAAATAGAGATTGGAACTGCTATTAAGTTAGATGAGCAATTATCTACAATAGTTAAAGGTAGAGATCAAGTAGAGGGTGGTTTAAAATCTGAAGAGATTAATAGTGAGCACATTAGAGAAGCAATTTCTGACCCACTACAGCAAATTGCAGAAGCACTTAAGAGTGTACTAGAGCAAACACCTCCAGAACTTGCAGGTGATATTGTAGAAAATGGTATTGTATTAACTGGTGGTGGTTCACTTATTCGTGGATTAGATAAGTTTTTAGCAGATGAAGTAAAATTGCCTGTTTATATTGCAGATGAACCTCTATTAGCAGTTGCAAAAGGTACTGGCGAAGCGCTTAATCAGATAGATATACTACAGCAAACTAACTACGAAGATTAATATATATGAAAAAGAGAAGCTTATTACTTCTTATTGCACTAACAGTAGTTTTTGTAATATCTATTAGAAATAATGGAGTAATAAAGAGCTTTTTTTTAGATTTTATTAATCCAATTAAGAGTGCATACTTAAATTTAACTAATATTAGTGATAGTTATTTAGAGCAGCAAAAAAGCATTACAACTCTACAAAAAGAGAATGCTAGATTAAATAAGTTGCTTCTTGAACAATCTAACTATTTAGAACAATTAAGTAAAATATATAAACTACTGCCATCACTTTCTAAAAAACCATACAAGAGTATCTATTTGGTTGATACTATATCTTATATTAAATTAAACAGATTAAATGAGATTATGCTCTCTTCTTCTACGAATTTAAAAGTTAAAAAAGATAAGCTTTATGGGCTAATGCAAAAAGATGTCGCTTCTGGTATTTCAAGAGAGATAGATGGTAAGCTATATGGGTATCTATTGTCGCACCCTAAATGCACCTTTAGTGTCATAGTAGGTAGCGAGAATATAAGTGGTATTGCCCAAGGTAACGATAAAGGTGGGATGATTGTAAAGTTTATACCTAGATGGTCAAATATTAAAATAGGTGATAGCGTAAAGACAAGTGGATTAGATAACATATTTTTTCCAAATACTCCAGTTGGTACTGTTACAGATATTAAAACTTTAGACACTTATAAGTTAGCTACAATAAAAGTATTCGCAAATTTGTCTAAACCTAAACTTTTCTTTTTAATTTCTGATGCAACACCATATTTAACTACTGATTATGTACCTAAAACATCTTTTCCAAATAGAGTTTACCCATATATCCCTAAAAAAAATAGTGACTCTACTAATGAAGCACAGCAGACAAAAGATAGCACTATTGAGCCACAAATTGTTAATGAAGTAGACTACTTAAAAGTAATTAATACAGACTTTATATGGAACAATAAGTTAGAATTTCAAGAAGAGCATCATAATAATTAGCATTTAACCTAGATTTAGTATAATACTAAACTAAAAAAGGGTCTATAATCTATGCCAAAACGTACTGATATAAAAACAATACTTCTTATTGGTTCTGGGCCAATTGTAATTGGTCAAGCATGCGAGTTTGACTACTCTGGGACACAAGCTGCAAAAACTTTAAAAGAGTTAGGTTATAGAGTTGTTTTAATTAACTCTAATCCTGCTACTATCATGACAGATCCTGAATTTGCTGATAGAACATATGTTGAGCCAATAGAAGAAGAGATAATCGCTAAAATTATTAAAAAAGAGAGTGTAGATGCAATTTTGCCAACAATGGGTGGACAAACTGCACTAAATGTTGCTATGAGTATGCACGAAAAGGGTATGCTTGAAGGAGTTGAATTTTTAGGTGCTAATCCAGAAGCAATTAAAAAGGGCGAAGATAGACAGGCATTTAAAGAGGCGATGATTAAAATTGGTATGGATTTACCAATTTCTCAGTATGCATATAACATGGACGAGGCACTTGATGCTGCTAAAAATATTGGTTTCCCACTAATTATTAGAGCATCTTATACACTAGCTGGTGGTGGTAGTGGTGTTGCATATAATATAGATGAATTTAAAGAGATAGCAAAAGGTGGCCTAGAAGCTAGCCCAATTAGTGAAATTCTTATAGAAGAGTCTCTACTTGGTTGGAAAGAGTACGAGATGGAAGTTATTAGAGATAGAGAAGATAACTGTATTATTGTATGTTCTATCGAAAACTTAGACCCTATGGGTGTGCATACTGGCGATTCAATTACAATTGCTCCAGCTCTTACTCTAACAGATAAAGAGTACCAAAGAATGAGAGATGCTAGTTTTAAAATTTTAAGAGAGATTGGCGTTGACACTGGCGGAAGTAATGTACAATTTTCTATTAATCCAAAAACTGGTAGAATGATTGTTATCGAGATGAATCCAAGAGTTAGTCGCTCGAGTGCACTAGCTTCTAAGGCTACTGGTTATCCAATTGCAAAAGTTGCTACACTTCTAGCAATAGGCTATACACTAGATGAGATTACTAACGATATTACTGGAACTCCAGCATCGTTTGAGCCAGTAATTGACTACATTGTTACAAAAATACCTAGATTTACTTTTGAAAAATTCCCACAAGCTGACTCTACTTTAACAACTGCTATGAAGAGTGTTGGCGAAGTTATGAGTATAGGTAGAACTTTTAAAGAGTCATTCCAAAAAGCACTTGTATCTTTAGAGACTGGTTTAATTGGTTTTAACTTTTTAGATTGCGATGAAGAAGAGCTAGTAAGAGAGATTAGAAGACCAAACGAAAATAGAGTTTTATATATTTTCGAAGCACTAAGAAGAGGAAAAAGTGTAGAAGAAATTTATGAGCTATGTAAAGTTGATTATTGGTTCTTGTATCAGTTTGAAGAGCTAGCAAAAAGAGAAAAAGAGATGAATATCTCTATTTTAAGTAGCGCTTCTAGGCTTCGTAAAGTAAAAAGCGAGGGCTTTAGCGACGCTATGATTGCTAAGATTATTAATAAAGAAGAGAGCACAAATTTAACAGAAAACGATATCTATAATGCAAGGGTTAAGTTAGGAGTTGTGCAACACTTTAACGAGGTAGATACTTGCGCGGCAGAGTTTAAGGCGTTAACACCATATCTTTACTCTACTACAAGCATTAGCGATACTATTGAGCAAGATAATCCAAGTAAGAGCATCGATAAAAAAGTTTTAGTAATTGGTGGTGGGCCAAATAGAATAGGACAGGGTATCGAATTTGATTACTGCTGTGTACACGCTGCATTTAGTTTAAATGATATGGGTATTAAGTCTATAATGTACAACTGTAATCCAGAGACAGTATCTACAGATTACGACACAAGCGATGTGTTATACTTTGAACCAATAGATTTTGAGCATGTAAGAAATGTTATAGAGAGCGAAAAACCAGATGGTATAATAGTACATTTTGGTGGGCAAACACCACTAAAACTTGCTAAAAAGCTTACAGAGATTGGTGCAAATATTATTGGTACTTCTGCAAAAGTTATCGATATGGCAGAAGATAGAGAGAAGTTTTCTGAATTTATTAACAAGTTAGGTCTAAAGCAACCAAATAACGGAACTGCATTTACAAAAGAAGAGGCTTTAATAATTGCAAATAAAATTGGTTATCCTGTACTTGTAAGACCAAGTTTTGTGCTTGGTGGTAGAGCTATGAGAACAGTATATAGTGATAGTGAGCTAAAAGAGTATATGGACGAAGCTGTAGAGGTTTCTAACGAATCTCCAGTACTAATTGACAAGTTCTTAAATAACGCAATAGAGCTAGATATAGATGCAATTTGTGATGGTAAAGAGGTTTACATTGGCTCTTTAATGCAACATATCGAAGAGGCTGGTATTCACTCTGGTGATAGTGCTTGTATTTTACCAACACTATCTATTTCAGACGATTTAAAGGCTCAAATAGAGAAGCAGACTATGGATATTGCACTAAATCTTGGTGTAATTGGATTGCTTAATATTCAGTATGCAATTTTTGAGAACGAAGTTTATCTAATAGAGGTTAATCCAAGAGCTTCTAGAACGGTTCCATTTGTATCTAAAGCAACAGGTGTTCCACTTGCAAAAGTTGCAACTATGGTTATGGTTAATGGCAACTTAAAAGAGGCATTAGAGTATTACGATACATTTAAAGTAGTTGATTACAACTCTAAACCAATGAAGCCAGTTCTAAAAAATCATGTAGCTGTAAAAGAGGCGGTATTCCCGTTTAATAAATTACCAGGTTCAGACCTGATTTTAGGACCAGAGATGAAATCTACTGGTGAAGTAATGGGAATTAGTAGAGACTTTGGTATGAGTTTTGCTAAATCTCAAGCTGCATCTAAAAATATTATTCCTTTAAGTGGAACACTATTTATATCTTTAACACAAAACGACAAAGATAGTGCAGGTGAAATAGGTAGATTATTTGCTAATTTGGGCTTTAAGATTGTTGCAACAAGAGGAACGCACGAAGCACTTAAGAGTGCAGGTGTAGAGTCTGAACTTGTTTTAAAGCTAAGTGAAGGCAGACCAAATATTGACGATATGATTAAAAATGGCGAAATATCTATTGCAATTAATACAAGTGATAGCACTGCTACAAAGAGTGATGCTAAAAAGATTAGACAAAGTGTATTAGCAAATTCTGTAGCATATTTTACTACAATAGCAGCAGCTAGAGCAACAGCAAAGGCAATAGAAGCACTCAAAAGTAGTGGTGGAGAGCTAGAACCAACAGCTTTACAAGATTATTTAACTAATGGATAAAGAGATATTCTTAACAAACACAGATACTACTATAGGTTTTATATCTAAGTCTAAAGAGGCTTTAGATATTGCCAAAAGTAGAGCATCTAACAAAGAGTACATTACTGCAATTTCTTCATTTAAAGCACTAAACAGAAGAGTTCCTAAAGAGTTTAAAAATATCGTTAGACGCTCTAAGAAGACTACATTTATACTAAATTCTAAATTCTCTTTTAGAGTAGCTAAAAATAGAAGACACCTACTATTAATTAATAGGCTAAATAGTGCATATACAACCTCTGCAAATAAGAGTAATTTGGCATTTAACTACGATTTTGCACTAGATAAAGCAAATGTAGTTATCTACCCATTAGATAAGCTAAAAAGTGCTTCTAAAATATATAAACTGGGTAAAACTAGAATTAAAAGGATAAGATAGTGCAAGATATATTTTGGAAAAATGAGAATTTTTTTATACAAAAGCACATTAGCAATTTACCATGGATTAAACTTTTTACTAATACTAAATATAAAGAGATTACCGAACTACCATACGATTTAAAGATGCAAATGTATGCTCTTTTAGAGATTATAGAAAAAACTATGATAGAGTTTTACAATCCAAAAAAAATTAATATTGCATCATTTGGTAATATGCTACCACATCTTCATTGGCATATAATAGCAAGATTTAAAGACGATCCATATTTCCCTAAAACCACTTGGGAAGAGCCAATTAGAGAGTTTACACTTAATCTGCCAGAGTTTGAAGATTTTACTAAAATACTAAATAAAAATCTAAAAGAGATTTAAATTTATTTAGTAAAAAGCGAAGATAGCAATAGCTTAATTTTTTTAAAAATAGATAAGCTACTATCTAAGTTTTTTCTATTTTTTGCTAAAGAATTATTAACTCTTTTTAGTGCTTTAGGCTCGTAGTTTTCAATTTTCATCTAATATTTTCTCTATTTCATATAGTGCATTTTGGTTTTTTAGTCTAAATTTAAACTCTATTCTTCTTGAAGCCTCTTTATCTTCTGTATTGTCTTGTAGCACTCTATCTAAGTACGATCTACCACTTGCAGTTAGCATTTTTTGTAAATTATACTTTTTAGATACATCTAAAGTTAGCAGATAGCTCATTACGCTAAGTGCTCTATCTTGAGAAAGCTTTAGATTAAACAAGTAGCCACCATCGCTATCAGTATGGCCTTCTATTACTATAGTATCGATATTTGGTGCAATACTTTTATTTTCAAAGAGTGTATTTATATATTTTGTAAAATAGCTCTTTAACTGCTCTTTTGCACCAACTTTGAGTTCGCTACTGCCTTTGTCAAAAAGTATATTTGAGCTAAGTTTTAAAGAGCCATCTTTTGTTACATTTATACTTTTACCAAGACTACTTTTTAACTCTTCTATAATTCTTAGTCTAATGCCAGTTAAATATTTAATTTTCTCTCGTTTATCTTGTAGCTCTTTTAAAATTTTTTCGTAACTGCTTTGCTTTTTATCTAAGCTATCAAGTAGAGTTAGCATCTTCTCTTGTGTAATATTGAGTTCGTTCTCTTTTTTAGTTAGCGAGTTAGAGAGAACTATAACTTTATCTTTATAGCTTTTTAGACTATTTATAGTTTTATTTCTATCTTCTAGTAGGTTTTGTAAAATTACAACTTTACCATTTAAAGAGTCGATATTTGTATTTTTAGCAAGTAATAGTTGGTTTAGTTTTTTAAGTTCGTTAGATTTTAATTTTAGTTCATTTTGAGTTAAAATTAAGCTATTCTTTGTGTTATTTAGATCTTTTTCTCTGTTACTTAAAAACGATTTTAATTTTACTATTTCGTCACTTTGTAGAGTAATTGTAGCTAGCTGCTCTTGAATAGTTTTATCTTTATTTTTAACTGTAATATTTAATTTTTGTAAGTTATTCTCTTTGGCTTTTAGAGTTTTTACTGTCTTATCTAGTGTCTCTTTTTTATTTGCTAAATCCTCTCTTAGAGTCATAGATTTAGATACAATTGCTCCAATTAATAGAATAAATACAAACAGTAACCCTGCCATTAAATCTGCGTAAGAGATCCAAAAGTTACTGTCTGTATTACTTTTATTATCTTTAAACACTATCTACTCTTTTAAACTTTTTACACTAATTACCATAGCTTCTATCTCTTTAACAGCATGAGCTAGCTGGCTATCTACTTTGGTTAATGCACTATCTAGCCCTACATCAAACCTATTTAATAGGTTATTTAGCTCATATGCACTCTTGTTAAACTCTTTAATATTTTTCTCTAAATTCTCTTTAGCATTTATAGACTCTTCGCTTTGTCTCATTTTATTGGCAACACTCTGTAGTTTACTACTTTGTTTCACTAAAGATGCTTCTATATCTTTTAAGCCACTATTTGTCTTATCTATTATGCTTTCGTAACTTCTTAGGTGCTCTTTATTTATATCTTTTATAAAGTCTAAATTAAAGGTCTCTTTAAGTGCTCTTATTAGTTCGTTGTCTCTTATTGCTTTTTGGTTGTATTTAAACTTAAGTAGCTCTCTCTCTGACCAGATATATTTAGAGTAAATATCTTCTAAAGAGCGTGTAAGTTTTTCTATTTTAGATAGACCAACTCTTTCGAAAAATGTCCAAAGCAAAGATAAAAATATACCAAAAATAGAAGCATAAAATGCTGTACCAACACCAGATAATAGTTTTGAAATTTCGCTATCAAGTTGCTTAGAATTAGTAACGGTAAAATCTGGCATAGATATTGCAATAGCTATAAAAGTACCTAAAATTCCTAACATTGGAAATACACTAGAGGCAACTTTAGAGTAGTTGTCATTTCTAATGCTTTTAAAGTAGTCTTCTAAAAAGTCTCTAATACTTAGAACAGATTTTACTTGCCCTTCTATCTCTAAAGCCGTGCTGTCTAAACTCTTTTCTAGTTCATTTTTTGTAATTTTAAACTGTTTTTTAATTCTGCACTCTGCAATATATGCGTTATGGTTAATAAAGAGTATAAAAATAATAAAAATTGAAATTAATATATAAAAAGTTTCAGTGTGTATATTTAAAAGGCTCATTATGCTAAAGAAGTTTAAAGCTATAAATACTATAAATATTAAAGGTAGAGTCAACACAACTATAAAACGCCCAAAACAGCTACTGTTATATCCATTGTTCATAAACATCCTTTTTGAACCATTTTAGCAAAATTAACTTTATGTAACTCTTATTTACCCTTTTTTATTACGATAGCATTATTTCGTATGGCCTTTGTATCTTTTGAACAAGTGCATTAACGCTCATAGCTCTGCCTTCTCTTGCAAACTCTTTTCCTGCTAAATATACAATTGTAGTAGGAATAGAGAATACACTAAACTCTGCAGCGATATCTGTATTGTTTTTAGCATCTATAAATATCTGCTCAATTTTTGGAAAATTCTCTTTAAAACTCTCTGAAATTTTTGGTTTAAGTACATCACAAACATTGCAGTTGTCTCCCCAAGAATATAGCATAACACCATCTTTGGTTTCAATTTTTTCTTTAATCTCTTGTAGGTTCATCTGCTCTCCTATATAAAGTTTGGTGCATCGTTTGCAAATAGTATCAAGTCGCCACTTTTTGTATTTTTAGCTAAAAAGCTCTCTAGACTTGTTTTATCTTTTAGGTGTATTAATTTTTTGCTATTAACGCTATTTTTAAATATATCGTAGTTTAAATCGCCTGTTACTACAACTAAATCAAATACTTCGTTTGCTCTTTTTGCAACTTGTTCGTTTAAGTTATCGTCAACTTCTACTAAACCAGGTGTTATAACAACTTTTGTGCCACTATATGTAGATGCTAAATTAAATGACTCTAGCATGCCATCTATGTTACCATTAAAGCTATCATCTATTATAACTTTGCCGCCAGCTTCGATTTTTTGTAGTCTATGCGCTGTAGGCTCTATACTTTTAAGTGCCTTTTTAATTGCATCTTCATCTACACCTAACTCTTTTGCAGCTTTTATAGATGCTGCTAAATTTATTGCATTAAAACTTCCTAAAATATTTGCACAGTAGTTGCTATCTTCTAAGTTAAAGCATAAGCCATCTAGAGTAGAGTTAATATCTTTAATGTCGTGTCCAAATAGCTCTACTTTTTCATTTGTAGTCTTTACATTAGCGCTAATATGAACCCACGCTTTCTCTAGGCGGTTCGATTTTATAATTTCCATTTTTGTATTTCTAATATTCTCTAGTGTCTTAAAATACTCTATATGTGCTGGGCCAATAGTACCTACTACACAATATTGTGGGTTAACTAAAGTAGTAATTTCGTAAATATCGCCTTTTTCTCTTGCACCCATCTCTACTATATAAACCTCTGTGTTATCTGGTAAATCTTCGTTTATATCTTTTATAATTCCCCCAAGTGTATTTACCGATCTAGGAGTCGCATATACATTGTATTTTGTCTCTAAAAGCTTTGCAATAAAGTTTTTTATACTTGTTTTACCATAACTTGCAGTTACACCAATTACTATTAAATTCTCTTTTTTCTCTAGCTTATCTTGTGCCATATCTTTATATTTATTAAACATAATTTTCTCTATAGTAATAGAGGTAAACCAAGCTATAAATATTGGTGCTAATAGTAGTGTTGCATTTGTTAAAAAATATAAAATTGCACTAAAAATAACCAAAAGAGCTAAAAATCTTTTTACTCTGCTAGTTAAAACTAAAGGCTTATCTAACTTTTTATACCACAAATATAGTGCAATTGCATAGAGTACTAAAACAATAGGTTGTAAATTATTTAAACCGCTAAAACCTAAAGACTCATATGCCGCAAAAGGAACTAAAAAGTACATTATATTCCAGTATGGTTTTGTGTGGTGAAATACAACTCTATTTAACTTGTAACTATACCATTGAGCTGTAGTTATAAAGTAGTATCCAAGTAGCAATACAAAAGTAAAATAGATAAAAAAATTAACAATATTCATTTGTTTCCTTATATATTTTGCTCAATAGTCTGAGCAATAAATTTAGAATTTTTTACAAAAAAGAAGTGGTCGCCATCTAGTGGAAAAAGCTTAGAGTGCTCTATTAGGGTATTAATTTTTTCTGCAGTCCATAAAGGTGTTGCAGTATCCTCTTTGCCCCAAAAAAGCAGAGCCTCTCCTTTGTAGTTTTTAAAGTTCTCTTCAAAGTATTCATCTACAACATTCTTAAATGTCTCGTACATTCCGCTATTCATTTCGTTTGCATCTGCAGATACAAAAAGCTTTCTAAACTTTGTAATTCCAAATGGTTTTAAAAGTTTAAAAATAGCAATTTTTACTCTTATTTTAAGTGGCTTTGGTACTAAAATTCCGGCACTAGAGAGTAAGACTAATTTTTTAGGCTTAAGCAAAGTTGCCACTTTTCCTCCAAAAGAGTGTCCAGCAATTATAGAGGGGTTTAGGTTTATCTCTTTTAAAAATAAAGAGATAATATTTGAATAATCTTTAGTTGTTAAAATATTGCTATTTTCGCTAGCTCCAAAACCAGGCATATCAATATAAATATGCTTATAATCTTTTAAATAGCTACTAAAACTACTATGCATTATCTCTTTGTTGCTACCCCAACCGTGTAAAAATAGTATAGATTTATCTGAGCTTCCGCTAATTAGATAAGATATAGGAAATACCTTATCGTTATATACAACCTCTTTTATTGCCATTATTGCTCTTTAGCAACCATTGTTGTTGGTACTCTTAACTTTTGCATTCTGTCGTAGCCGTAAATATCGCCATAAAAATTAACCATACCATTTTCTACATAAGCAGTTAAATATACAATATGTACAGGAATCTTTTGCGCTAAACTAACATATTTAGTCTTTTTATTCTTTAAAATTTTACCAACTTCGTCAAACTTCTCTTTTGTATAAAATGTAGATAGATGTCCTAATAGTTTAAGAGGTTTCTCTAAACGAATACAGCCGTGGCTAAATGCTCTTTGTTGATAGTTAAATAGCTTTTTGTTATTAGTATCGTGCATATATACAGAGTATCTGTTAGGGAACATAAACTTAACACGACCAAGAGCATTACGAGAGCCAGATTGCTCAATAATTTTATATGGTAACTCTTTGTTTTCCCACTCTGGCTTTAGGTACTCTTTCCAGTTAATTTTAGAAGGATCAACAGTAGGAGAATCTAAGCCGTAATCTTTTTTAACAACCATATTGTGTCTTTTTAGATAGCTTTTATCTTTAATAATTCTCTTAATCTCCTCTTTTCTAGCAATGTTATCTGGTACATTCCAAGTTGGGTGTACAGTTATGTACTTCATCATGCTACTAAATACTGGTGTTGGCCAAGATGGTCTACCTGTAATTACATTAAACTCTAAATTATTTACCCCGTTCTCTAGTAGTCTAAATTTATACTCAGGTATATTTACCATTGCATATGTATCCCAATTATCTGGTTTAAGTAGCTTAACTCTTTCGATGTTTAGCTTAATTTTGTACTTAGTTACTGGAGATACAGCATTGTTATAAGCATTAATTAGTGGGTAAAACTGTGGCATTTGTGGAACATATGGCTCTAAAATAGACTCTATAGATGCACCACTATTTAGCTTAGCTAAAATATCGCTACTACTTACATACTCTTCGTAAGTCTCGTAATGTGCATTAGAGTTTTTTGCACTAAGTGCAGATTTAAATTTATCTATTTCTATACAACCATTTGCTAGATTTTTTGTATATTTAACTAGCAAATTACTTAATACTTTATCGCTTTTTGTAGTTTTATACTGCTGTATCATTGGTTGTAAATCACAAACCGAAGAGTACTTATCTTCGTTTAAAATTTGTATAAAATCACTCTTTTGTACGCTACTCCAACCAGAGCTTGAGTTACCAGCTAGGCCTCCAGCTCCTCCACATCCTGCTATAAAAAAAGATGCTACTACTGAGCTAAATACACCATATCTTAATTTCATCTTATTCCCCTCTGTATTTATTGTTTCTATTTTATTATAAATATGCTTTAATATTAATTTAACCATTATTAAATTTTATTAATCTTGCCTTGTATTCTTATATATGCCTTGCACAACTTAGTGCCGAGCTAAATGCAAAATGAAAATTGTACCCACCAAGTGCACCAGTTACATCTAATACTTCGCCTAAAAAGTATAGTTCTTTTACTAATTTTGACTCAAATGTTGTGCTATCAATTTCGTCTGTACAAATGCCACCTTTTGTAACTTCGGCTTTGCTGTATCCAAATGTTCCTGCTGGAGCAAATTTGTACTCTTGTATCTGCTCTAGCTTTTGGTACTCTTGCTTTGTTAGAAGTGTTGCTTTTTTATCTTCTATATTAAATTTATCTAAAAAGCTTTTTGTAACTCTTTTAGGTAGTGGCAAGGTATTAGATATACTTTTTTTAGAGTTTTTAATACTCTTTAAATCGAAATCTCGCAAAAAGTTAATCTCTATATTTCCTTTGCTCCAAAATACAGATGCATTTAAGATTACGGGCCCACTTATTCCTTTGTGTGCAAAAAGTAAAGAGCCATTTAGTACCTCTTTGCCTACTTTAATTTTTGCTTCTATGCTTACACCACTTAGCTCTTTAAAAAATGCCTCATTAGGCTGCAGGGTAAAGCCTACAAGTGCTGCATTTGTGGTATTAATTGTATGCCCAAAACCTTTTGCAATGTCGTATCCAATAGAGCTTGCTCCAATTTTACTAAAGCTTAAGCCACCACTTGCAACTACTACACTCTTAGCATATAGAGCGCCATTATTAGTTTCTATTTTAAAAATATTGTCTTTTTTTTCTACACTTAAAACATTTGTATTTAGCTTTAATTCAACACCTTTTATATCTTTTAGTAAAATATCCAAAAGCTCTTTAGCACTATTTTTACAAAAGTATTCTTTATCGTTTTTTAAGCTACTCTCTAAGCCTTTATATGTAAAGTAGTTGTATATCTTTTTGCTAGAGTACTCTTTTAATAGCCCCTTTATAAAGCTTTTATTAGCCAAGTAGTAGCTGCTATTTATAATTTTGTTTGTAAAGTTGCATCTACCACCACCAGATATTAAAATTTTAGCTCCAAGTTTAGAGTTTGCCTCTACAATCGCAATATTTTCTTTATCTTCTAAATTAGCAGCAAACATTAGCCCAGATGCTCCACCACCAATAATTAATCTGTTATAAATGTGCATTATAGCCTTTGCAGCTTTTTTAAGCCAATTTTTACTAGCTCTTGTGTGCTACCACTCTCGTTTGCAAGTGCCTTTTTAATGGCATCTTTTTTAAATCCAAGCGACTCTAGCGCCATAGTTGCCTCTAGTACTGCGCCATTGCTACTAGAGCTATCTTCGTCGCCTTTTACAATAAAGTCTGCTAACTCAACTAAAATTCTGCTAGCAGCTTTTGGCCCAATACCTGGAACTCTCTTTAGCATTGCAACATCTTTAGCCGAAACAATCTTAGCAAAAGTCTCTGGTGTAAATGTAGAGCAAACAGCAAGTGCAACTTTAGGCCCAACACCATTTATTTTAAGTAGGGTATCAAACATTCGTTTTTCGTTTTCATTGTAAAAACCAAATAGAGTATTTGTATCTTCTCTAATAATTTGTGTAGTATATAGCCTAGCACTTTTGCTATTAATTGCCGAAGATGTATTTATAGATACATGCACTTCGTGAGTTAAGCCATAAACTAAAATATGTAAAAGTGTTGGCTCTTGATATACAATTTCGCCTTCTATTGCTACAATCATTTAAAACCTTTAATTTTTAGCATATTATAGTTATAATTCATTTAAAAAGAGGGAATAAATGCAAAAAGCGAGTATTAAGTGCGTATAAAATCTATATTCTCAAATAGTGGAGGAATACTATTTTCAAGAATTTTTGGCTTCTTAAGAGATACAATTATGGCATCAGTTTTAGGTGCAAATTTATATAGCGATATCTTTGCAGTTGCATTTAAATTGCCAAATCTATTTCGTCGTATATTTGCCGAAGGTGCCTTTACACAGAGCTTTATGCCATCATTTATTGCAGCAAAATATAAAACTATATTTAGTGTTAAAATAGTACTATCGCTTTTGGGTTTTATTTTGCTTTTAGCGCTATTTGTAAATATTTTCTCTTACCAAATTAGCAAAATTTTAGCACCTGGGTTTGAAGCTAGTAGTTTAATTGTTACATCAAAGTATGTAGCCTTGCAGTTTTGGTATTTGCCATTAATTTTTTTAGTAACTTTTTTAGGTGCTTTACTGCAATATAAAGAACACTTTGCCACAACTGCTTTTGCAACTACTTTGTTAAATATTGCACTAATTGTTGCAATGTTATTATATAAAAATGCATCTAAAGAAGAGATACTACTAGCAATGAGCTGGGGTGTTATAGCTGGTGGAATACTACAAGTTATCGCACACCTTATAGTTGCAAAAAAGTTTAATTTACTAAAATTATTTAGGTATGGCTTTAGTAATATAAAAAACAAAACTATAAAAGTAAAAGAGGATACAAACAGATTTTTTAAAAACTTTTTTCCTGCTATTTGGGGTAACTCTACACTTCAGATAATGTCTTTTTTAGATACATGGTTAGCATCGTTTTTAACTGTTGGCTCTATTAGCTATTTATATTATGGAAACAGAATTTTTCAGCTACCACTTGCACTATTTGCTATTGCTGTATCTACCGCAATTTTTCCTTCTGTAACTAAAAAAATTAAAGAAAACAATCAAATAAGCGCACTATTAGAGTTTAAAAAGGCATTTTATATACTGTTATACCTTCTTACAGCTGCTACAGTTGGCGGAATTATATACTCTAACGAAATTATATGGCTACTTTTCGAGCGTGGTGCATTTACTAGAGATAACACTTTAAATACAGCATCTGTATTGGTTATGTATATGATAGGATTAATACCATATGGCTTAAATAAACTATTTTCGCTGTGGCTATATGCAAATCACAAACAAAAAACAGCTGCAAAAATTGCTACTATATCTTTAGTAACTTATTTAGTTGTAGCTCTATCTTTAATTAAACCTTTTGGGGTAGAGGGCTTAGCATTAGCTGGCTCAATTATTGGTTTTTTAAATCTATTTTTAACTCTAAAGTACTTTGGTGCAGATAATTTACTATACATTTTAGATAAAGCAAAAATATTTAAATTTACCATTATATTAACTATCTTTATGTTACTTTTAGCATCTATTCGCATATATTGGCTACATATATAATTGGCATAACTATTTACATTAATTAAAATTTAAGATATAATTAAGATGTGTTAAAAATTAATTTATAAAGGATATGCCATGAACACAAGTATTGTAGGAAAAAGCATAGAGCTTACAGAGCCTATAAAAAATTACGCAGAGTCAGCTTTTGAAGCAATAAAGAAATATAATCTAGACATTATATCTGCAAATATAGTACTCTCAGAGAGTAAAAAAGGGCACTTTAGCGTTGAATTTGTAATTAATGTAAAAGATAAGCATACAGTTGTTATAACTCAAAAAGATAAAGATCTATATGCAGCTATAGATTTAGCTTCAGATAGAGCAAAGAAAAACTTAAGAAGATATGCCGATAAAATTAAAGACCATAGTAATGGTGGTATTAAAGAGCTAGATAATGGCGAGCCAGAGCCAGTAGCAGAGCAAGACGAAGAAGATATTTTATCTTTAGAGCCAAAGCTATATAAGCCTTTAGATTTCGAAGAGGCTAAAATGATGCTAGATGAGTCAGATGATAACTTCTTTGTATTTTACGATATAGACTCTAATATGCGTGTACTAACCAAGTTAAACAACGGAAAGTACGGACTATATTAAAAATTAGAGGCTCTAGAAGCCTCTTTAATTAACCTTTAACTACTTCACCCATATAGCTAATAATTCCATAAGTAAAGTTACCAACACTCATTCCTTCTCTTCTTAATATCTGTTGTACTTGATAACTGCGACTGCCAGTATGGCAATATAGTATTATATTTTCATCTTTTCTTTTTAGTAGTTTTGGTAGCCATTCATAAAATTTAGTAGTTGGTAGTAGCTCGTTTGTTCCTTTAATATTCCCCATTTTAAACTCCATAGGTTCTCTTACATCTATTAAAGAGAACTCTAACATACCAATCTCTCTAGCCTCTAGCAAAGCTTCTATTTCGTCACCATCTAGTTGCTCTTTTTTTAGTAAAAGTACTGCTTCTTCTTGGCTTAAGCCTCTAGAGTGTGTATGTGCTTCTTCTTGTGCACTCTTTTGTATCTCTTTCTCTTTTGCGTACTCTGGCGTACAAAAAATTCCACAATGGCATACCCCATTATCTGGTATCTCTGTCTCTAATGCAGGCTTGCAAGGGCATATTCTGTTATCTGCCTCTTTTCTTTCTTGCTTGGTTTCACCTTTAACAATAAAACATGGGCAGTATCGCTTACCATAGATTAATCTATTTCTGGCTAACCCCATTGCAACACCTTCATTTATCTCTTCATCTGGATTTTGTGTTAAACCAAATTGATTATTAACTTTATCAATAAACTTCCATGTTTTTTCAATTTCTACCTGAAACTCATCTGAGTTTATATCTATATTATTATTCATTATTATATACCCTTATCAAAACATATTATTAAATAATAGAATTTTATCAAAAATTACTTAATTATATACTCAAATATAAAGTTATTGTATTTATAAACCTACCAAAAAAAGGTAGGTATATGCAGTCTATGTAGTTACTTAGCAGATTGTTGTTTCTCTATCTCTTTCTTTACCTCGTTCATATCTAGTGCTTGTACCTGAGAGATAATATCTTTTAAACCCTCTTCTGGCAGTAAACCTGCTTGCTGAAATAGAACAATATTTTCTCTAAGAACCATTACTGTAGGAATAGATTGTATCTGAAAGTGCCCAGCAAGTGCTTGTTGCTCTTGGGTATTTATTTTACCAAATAAGATATCTGGATACTCTTGAGATACCTTTTCGAAAATTGGAGTAAACTGTTTACATGGTCCACACCATGGTGCCCAAAAATCTAGTATTGCAATGTCGTTTGCTTCTATACTTTGGTTAAAGTTCTCTTGTGTTAAGTTTTTTAATGCCATATATTAATCCTTTTTGCTTTTACGGTGTTAAATTTTATAGCTACCATTATGGCATATAGAGTTTAAAATATCTTTAAAATAAAAATTGTTTATTCTTTTGTAGGTAAATAAGCAAATTGTTTTATTATAAAGGGATAATAATTATTTATATGGAGTATTTTACAACGGAGAAAAACTCCGTTTAAGTGTTAAACTTTTAATATATTAGTTTTTGGACTAACCTAGTCCCTTAATTAAAAGCCTCAACCGCCAGAATAGCAGTTAGCTAAGCCACCAACAACACCTGTCGAGATCTCGTCGCTTGTAGCATCTCTTAAAGAGGCAATCTCTACATTAAACTTTAAATCTTTGCCAGCTAATGGGTGGTTATAGTCAATTGTTACCTCTTTATCGTTAAACGATTTAACTGTAACTTGCATCTGTCCACCATCTGGAGACTGCCCATAAAGTGTTAAACCCTCTTTTAGCTCAATTCCTTCGAATTGCTCTCTTGGCACTTGCTGTAGTGCATCAGGGTCTACTTCGCCATATGCTTCTTTAGCTACTACTGTAAGTTCTGCAGAGTCGCCCTCTTGCATACCTACTAATTGCTTCTCTAAACCTGGGATTAACTGTCCCATACCAGTAATAAACTCTAGTGGAGAGCCACTTTTATTACTATCTATAATATCTGTCGAGTTAACTTCTGTTAAATCATAAATTAACCCAACAACACTATATTGCTCTTTTATGCTCATTTGTTTCCTTTCAAAAATGTAATGATATTTTATCGAAGTTAATTAGATATTTTCTTAAAAATTGCTAAATGTAAGTAATAAATAAAACTATACTCCCAAGAGTTTGGGAGTATATAAAAATTAAGCTAGCTCGGTAGCTTTAGTAACATTGTACTTTAAGCCTATCTCTTCTTTGCTACAACCAAGTGCTAGTGCAATCATTTGTGGTAAGTGTAAAACAGGAAGCTCTATATCGCGTCCTAACTGTTTACCAGCACTATCTTGCTTTAAGTCCATATTTAATTGACATAGTGGGCATGGTGTTACCATTAAGTCTGCATTGTTGTCTATTGCATCTAGTAGGGCAGTTCCGCTTAGTGCGTTACTTGTCTCTGGAGCTTGTAAGTCAACATGGAAACCACAACACTTGTTTTTACTTTCGTAATCTACGCTGTTACCCTCTAGCGCTGCAATTAAGTCATCTAAAGATGTAGGAACATATGGGTTTTCTCCACCGTTAACTTCGTGGTGTAGCTCGCTAGGGCGAATGTTATGACAACCATAAAATGGTGCAATATTAAAGTGGCTTAGTGGTACTTCTACTTTAGCCGCAATATTCTCTAGCCCATAGTCTTCTATAAGTGCATACTGAAAGTGTCTTACACGGCTAGTGCCTTTATACTCTAATCCAACCTCTGCAAGTTTTTCGTTAACTCTTGCTTTAAGCTCTGGGTCGCTATCTAGGCGCTCTTTTGTCATAGCCGAGTTTAGCTGGCAAGTATTACAAATTGTAATCATATCAAGACCAAGCTTCTCTGCATAGCAGATATTTCTAGCATTTAAAACCAAAGATAAAAAATCATCAAAATCTTGTAGATGGCTAGCACCACAGCAGCTAGCTTCGTCTAGTAGTATTAACTCAATACCTAGTTTCTTAGCAACTGCCATTGTAGAAGAAAGAAGCTCAGGTGTCGATTCTCTTGCTGTACATCCAGTGTAAAGTGCGTATTTCAAGTTACTCATATTGCTTCCTTTATTTTAATTCGTTAGTTTGAGATATTTCGATAAGTTTTTGAATCTCATCTAAATTTTTACTTCTTGGCATCTTTTTCTTCATAACATCAAATGGGTGTACTTTACCAGCTTTTATCATTTTAAATGCTTCGCTTAAGTGCTTAACAACACCTAAACCTTCTGAGTATAGTACAATATCTTGCTCGTCAAGGTAACCAAACTTCTTAATAGAGCGTATAAAGCCCTCTGCGTGCTTAGTTGCAACATTTCTTTTTGCTACACCTTGCTCAAATTGCATATTATGAAGTTTTGCAATCTTCTCTATTGGGTTAACATCTTTAGGGCAAGCCTCTGCACACTCGTAACACTTAACACAATCCCAAACACCAGGTCCCATTTTAGAAGTAGCTTCTAGTCTCTCTTTTGCTGCTTCGTCTCTTGGGTCTGCACTAAATCTATAAGCTGCCGCAAATGCTGCTGGTCCAAAGTAGTCTTCGTTAACCTCTACAACTGGGCAAGCATAGTGGCAACTACCACACTGAATACAGTAGTCAGCATCTAGTAAGTTCTCTACTTGCTCTTGGCTCATAGTGCTCTCAGACTCTGGATTAGGATCTACTTTAGTCTCTACATACGGCTTAATAGCTGCGTGTTTCTCCCAAAAGTCGCCTTTGTCAATTATCATATCTTTTACGGCTCTTTTTTTGCTTTGTGGCTCAAATACAAGCTCTTCGCCAAATAGCTCTACAAGCTCCAATGCATTTTGCTTACAAGCTAGAGTTGCCTTGCCGTTTACCTTTATACCACAAGCACCGCAAATTCCGTGACGGCAGCTTCTTCTGTAGCTAAACGAACCATCGTGTTCCCACTTTAGTCTATTTAGAAGGTCTAAGATAAGCTCATCTTTTCCTACTTCCATAGTATATTTTTTGTAGTAAGGTAAGTAGTCTGTCTCTGCGTTAAATCTAAACGCTTTTATAGTAATTTCTCTTTTATCACTCATCATAGCTCCTAGTATTTTCTTTCAGTAGGTTCAAACTTACCAAGTACAACTTCGCCATAGCTTAGTTCTAACTCGTAATCACCGCTAAATTTAGCATATGTGTGCTTTAAGAAGTTTTCGTCATCTCTTGTTGGGAAATCTTCTCTATAGTGTGCACCACGGCTCTCTTCTCTTGCTAGTGCGCCCTCTACAATAAATATAGAGAAGTCAATCATATGTCCTAGCTCGATTGCCTCTTGTAAGTCTGTGTTAAATGTTTTAGATTTATCATCGATTCTAATATTTTTATATCTGTCGTAAATCTCTTTTAATTTAGCTTTTTGTTTAGTTAAAGACTCTTTTGTTCTAAATACACCAGCGTCCATTGTCATAGACTCTTGTAGTTCAACTCTTAGGGCAGGAACTCTTTCGTTACCGTTGTTTGTTAAAGTCCAATTAACCTGGTCTATCATTCTTTGTGCATCTTCTTTAGTTGCTGGTAGTAGCTCTATTTTATCTATATCTTCTACCATTGACTCTCCAGATACTCTACCAAAGAATAGTGCCTCTAGTACCGAGTTTGCTCCAAGGCGGTTTGCACCATGTACACTTACACAACTACACTCTCCAGCAGCATAAAGCCCCTCTACAAACTCTGTTGGCGACTTTCTAACTTGTGTTCTTTTATCAACTGGTATACCACCCATAGAGTAGTGTGCAGTTGCTGCAATCATAATTGGCTCTTTTAGCATATCTTGCCCTAAGAAAGTAATTGCTAAATCACGAAGTTCTGGTAGTTTAGTTAAAATTGTCTCTTTAGGTAGGTGAGTTAAATCTATATATACAGCATCTTTATTTGGGCCAACACCTCTACCTTGACGAATCTCTTCCATAATAGCACGGCTAACAACATCACGACTTGCAAGCTCCATAGCATTTGGAGCATACTTTTCCATAAAACGCTCGCCTTCGCTATTAAATAGTCTTCCGCCTTCTCCACGAGCTGCTTCTGATATTAATACACCACTTCCGCCAAGCCCACTTGGATGAAACTGAACAAACTCCATATCCTCAAGTGGTAACCCACGACGAGCAAAAATAGATAGTGCATCACCAGTATTTGCATGTGCGTTAGAGTTAATTTTATATGCTCTACCGTAACCACCTGTTGCAAACATTGTTACTTTAGCGTTAAAAATTGCTGGCTCGCTTGTTCTAATATTGTATGCTGCAATACCTTTTGCTTTGCCATCTTCGTATAGTACATCTGCACAGTACCACTCATCAAATACCTCTATACCAGCACGAAATGCTTGTTCGTAAATTGTTTGAAGCAGTGTTAAACCAGTTCTATCTGATGCATAACACGCTCTTGGCTTGCTTTGTCCACCAAATGGTCTAATAGCAATTTTACCCTTTTCGTCACGGCTAAATACCGCACCCATTCTCTCTGCCCATCTAATTGTCTCAGGCGCTTTAGAACACATAAACTCAATAGCATCTTGGTCGCCTAAGTAGTCGCTACCCTTTACTGTATCGAACTCGTGTAGTTCTGTAGAATCATCTTCGCCTAAAGCCGCATTTATACCACCTTGTGCCGCACCAGAGTGGCTTCTAAGTGGATGTAGCTTTGTAATTACTGCTACTCTTTTACCTGCTTCGCTTAACTCTTTTGCTGCGGCAAGTCCTGCAAGACCAGCACCAACAACAACTGCGTCGTATTCGTATATTTTAACATCGCTTAGCTGCATATATAACCCTTAAAAATAATTTGCTTTATTATATTATTAAAGTTATATAAGTTAGATTAATACATAAATATTAAGCTTTACTTTTAATTTATCGTGTTGTATAGTTACATTAAATAGTCAAAATTTTCTTCGCTTAGTATAGAAGCAAATTCTACTATCTTAATAGTGCTACCATTTGTTATATTTTCGCATGTTTCGTTAAAGAGTGCAATAGCATTAGACTCTACTAATGGTGTTACCATTCCCGAGCCATATTTATTGTTTTTATATGGGCTAAATGTGCCATTTTTGTAAGTTCCTAGTACAATATTTACTCTATTTGGCTTTAACTTTAGCGTTGTAGAAATTTTTGCCTCTTTAGTAGAGAAGAAAATATCTTTTGCCCCTTGGCTTTTTAATATTATAGGTAAACCTAAAATTATAATATGCATAATTGCAGCAAGCGGATTACCAGGCATTGCCATAACAAATGTAGTGCCAATTTTACCCATCAAAGTAGGGTGCCCGGGCTTAACTTTTATACCATGAAAAATCTCTTTAAAACCATTTTGCAATAGCGCCTCTTTTGTAAAGTCGGCATCGCCAACACTAACACCACCTGTAGTAATAATAATATTATAGTTGTCTAATTTTCTAAAAAACTCTATAGATTCCTCTAGATTATCTGGCAATACACCCAAATACTCAGACTTTATAGAGTGTGCTAAAAGGTGCGATTTAATATTAATACCGTTTATATTATATAGCTCATCGCTTGTTGCATCTTCGCCTGGCTCTTTAAGCTCGCTACCAGTTGCAATTATAGCAATTTTTAACTCTTTAAAACACTCTACCTCTACAATGCCTTGCGATGCAAGCAGAGCAATTTTAGAAGCACTTAGTCTATCGCCACTTTTAACTATAAGGCTACTCTTTTGCAACTCTTCTCCCATTAGCCTAATTGCACTACCTTTTTTAATAGGCTTTAGCACCTTTACACTACCATTAGATACTTCGCATATCTCTATTGGAGCAATTGTATCGCAATCGTTTGGAACTTTTGCTCCTGTCATAATTTTATAGCACTCGTTTTGCTTTAGGTTAGGCTCTACAATATCGCCTGCTAAAATCTTAGCTATAATCTTTAGAGGGCTATTAATATCGCTATATTTAAATGCAAAGCCGTCCATTGCTGAGTTGTTGTATGGGGGTAGGGCTCGTAGTGCATATATATCTTTAGATACAACTCTATTTAGTGCATCTTCTATATTTACTAACTCTGTATCTTTAATTTGCTCTACATTTTCTAGCGCTAACTCTAAGGCTTTTGCGTACTTCATAGTAATAAACTCCGTTTTTTATTTAGATTTTAACATATTTTGTATATTTATTACAATTTAAAGCTAATTTAATAAAAATTTAAGCTAAAGTCGTGTAGAATTGCGCCCACAAACCAAATGGACAGTTGGGTGAGTTGGCTGAAACCACACCCCTGCTAAGGGTGCGTACTCGAAAGGGTACCGAGGGTTCGAATCCCTCACTGTCCGCCATCCTTAATTTACAAATTCAAAAATTAAACTATTTAGTTAAAATAGTTCTATGTAGTTAGTAACTTTTAAAATAAGATTATAAGAACTTAAAGCACTTAGAACAAACTTTAAGCATCATATATAAGTGTATAAAAAACATCATTATGAATATGAACTATAATGGACAATGTCCAAAAGAACTCAAATAAAAGCTCTAAAAAATATGAAAAGTTAAATATTGAGTTTTTTTAGACACTAAATATAAACAATTATAAAATTTTTTTTATTTTTCATTTAAAAATAATCTCTAAAACGATATTATCATAAAATTTAAGTTAAAAGTATAAGGATTAGTATATGGCGGTAAAAGATGGGTCGTCTCTAAATGAAGATGTAGTAGTTTTTGATTGTACTATTCGTGATGGCGGATTAGTAAATAATTATCATTTTAGTGATGAGTTTATTAAGGGTGTTTATGAAACTTGCGTAAAAGCTGGAGTTGATTATATGGAGATTGGTAAAAATAACTCTCCAACACTTATGAGTACCGATGAGTTTGGAAAATGGAACTTTTCTAAAGAAGAAGATATTAGAAAAATTGTAGGTAATAACGATACTAACTTAAAAATAGCAGTAATGTCAGATATAGGCAGAACTGTAAAAGAGGAGCTATTACCTAAAAAAGACTCTGTTGTAGATATGATTAGAATTGCTACATATGTACACCAACTACCAGAGGCGATAGAGCTTATACAAGAGGCTCACGAAAAAGGTTATGAAACTACTGTAAATGTTATGGCTGTAGCAAAATCGACTGACGAAGAGATAGATAGAGTATTAGAGGAGTTATCTAAAACTAATGTAGATGTTATATATTTAGCCGATACATTTGGTTCGTACTACCCAGAAGATATTGCAAGATTATCTAAAAAATATTGTGATGTTGCAAATAAGAGCGGCAAAAGGGTAGGAATTCATGCACATAATAATATACAGTTAGGATTTGCAAACACAATAGAAGCTAAGAAAAATGGTGTAGAGTTTTTAGATTGTACAATCTCTGGCCTTGGTAGGGGTGCTGGTAACTGTGCTATGGAGTTATTGTTAACTTATCTTAATAATCCAAAATATAAGCAACTTCCTGTTTTAGAATTTATTCAAGAGCATATAGTAGCGCTAGAAAAAGAGCTAGATTGGGGATATAGCATACCATATATGATTACAGGGCAATTAATAGAGCACCCAAGAAGTGCAATAAAAGCAAGAGAAGAAAATAACACTCAATATGTTGAATTTTATAAATCTTTAGCATCAAAAGAGTAGTGTAAATTTAGTAAAAATATTAAATACCCGCCCTTGCGGGTAAATATAGTTGATAGATTTTAAAGCAAAAACTTTTTGTATTTTCTAACTAAATATACTAGCATAAAAAAACTGCATTATAAATAAAGCAATTTGTCCACTTTAGAGTTGCTTTTAAATTACAAATATAGCAATAACTAATATACAAATAAACTAATTAACCACTAGCTACTTCTAACTAGTGGTTATATTTTAGTTATTCTCTATTGCCATTATTTTTTCTACTCTGCCTTCGTGGCGTCCACCTTCTGGCTGAGTATTTAAGAATGCGTCTATAACGCTTTCTACTGTACCTAGCCCTAGTACTCTTTCGCCAAAGCATAGAATTTGTGCTTCGTTGTGAGCTCTTGCCATTGCTGCTGTGTATGCGTCGTGGCATAGGGCTGCGCGAACACCAGTTACTTTATTTGCAGCTATAGACATACCAATACCTGTACCGCAAATTAGTATTCCAAAGCTTCCTTTGTCGGCTTTTACTACATTTGCACACTTTTGAGCGTAGTCTGGGTAGTCTACTCTGTCGGTGCTATATGGACCTAGGTCTTCTACTTCTATATCTCTTGCTTCTAATATTTTCTTAACTGCATCTTTGTAGTTAATTCCTGCGTGGTCTGTTGCTATGTAAAATTTCATTATTTTCCTTTGTGTTATATTATTAAATCTAAAATCCAACCAACTGGCATAAACAAAATATTTGATAGTTGTGGTATAAATAGTATACCAAATAGAACTAACATTCCGTAAGGGTAGATTTTTTCGTAAATCTCTACAACTTTATACCACTTTAGCTTTTGTGCTAAATTTACTAGAGCTAAAGATCCATCTAGCGGTGGTATTGGCCATAGATTAAATACTGCTAAAACTACATTTATCATTATACTTTGTGCAATAAATAGTGTAAAGAAAGCTGTAGTTAAATCTTGTGGATTTGTAAATAGTGGCATTAGTGTTGCAAAAAATAGTGCTAAAATTAGGTTATATGTAATACCAGCTAGCGCAACTGCAATTGCGCCGTTGTGGCCGCCATTTCTAATAACAGTTGGCATATTTACTGGTACTGGTTTTGCCCAGCCAAATAGAAATGGTGCATTTGTAAAGTAGAGTACTGCTGGTATTAAAATAGTTCCTACAAGGTCAACATGTACAATTGGGTTTATACTTAGCCGTCCTTGATTTTTTGCAGTTGTATCGCCATATCTGTATGCGATATATCCGTGCATTATTTCGTGCCCTATAATAGCAACGGCTAGTGCTAAAATAGAGGCAATAACTTTTAGTATCTCAATTTCGCTCATCTTATTGGCTTCTCGTATTGCATGTTGTCAATGTTTCTAAATACTCTGTCCCATCTAATGCTAAAGCGGTATCTATTCCATTTTGCTTCGCACTCTTTAGATAGTAGCTTGCTATTGCCACACACCTTTTTTAACATTTGGTGGTCGCGCCCTCCGCCTATGCCTTTAGCTACACGCTCAAAGCTTCTGTACTCTAGACTAAACCATGTAAACCAAGGCTTACCTATAATTAAAGAGTATGGTACTTCGCCCCAGAAACGGCTATCGTCTGAGTTGTCGCGATTGTCACCAATCATATAGAAGTGGTCTTTGCTAATTTTTTTATAAAATGCGTTCATCGGCTTAACATCGTAGCCACCAACTGGCGCTTCTAAGCCCTCAATATATACTGGTTTCATATCTATTTTGTTTTGGTTAAACTGCATTAGCATAAAGCTGTTGCCTTCGTACTCTGGCTGATACTGAATACCTGGGTATCTATTTTTATAAGGATTATCTACCCACAATTTACCCATAGCTTTTACAATTTTCTCTTTTGGATAATTTTTTTCTATAAAGTTATCGCCTTCGTGAAAGTGAATTAATAGGTGCTTATCGTAGTATAAAATTTCGTCGCCACCTACTGCTACACATCTTTTAACAAAGTGTTGTTTTTTGTTTGTAGGTACATAAAAAATTACTATATCTTCTCTTTGGGGGCGAGAGCCTTCTATTAAGTGCCCATTGCCATTAAAATCTGGTAGTACTTTTACGCCAACAATTGGAATTTCTGGAATTGTTATACCGTAGCTAAATTTTTTAGCAAATAAAAAATCGCCAATTAGTAGTGTTCTCTTCATCGAGCCACTTGGTATTACAAAAGATTGTAAACCAAAAAATATAACTACTAAAACAATAAGTATAGTACCAGTCCAACTTGTAGAGAAGTTGTATAGTCTGTTTAAAAAGTTTTTCATTTATCTCTTCTTTTTGCTGCAATTAGTGTGTTTTGTAAAAGCATAGCAATTGTCATTGGTCCAACACCACCTGGCACTGGCGTAATAAAGCTGCATTTTTTAGATACATTATCAAAGTCAACATCGCCAACGAGTTTACCACTCTCTAGCCTATTAATACCTATATCTATAACTATTGCTCCCTCTTTTACCATATCTTCTTTAATTAAATTTGGCACACCAACACCTACTACTACAATGTCTGCTTTTTTCGTATGAGAGCTTAAGTCTTTTGTGTAGATGTGTGTAATTGTAACTGTTGCATTTTCGTTTAATAAAAGCGCAGCCATTGGCTTACCAACAATATTGCTAGCACCAACTACACACACATCTTTGCCCTTTAGGTCTATATTGTACTCTTTAAACATCTCCATTACGCCTACTGGTGTGCAGGGTGCAAAAGCATCTAGGTTCTCTACAACTCTACCCATATTGTAAGGATGAAAGCCATCAACATCTTTTTTAGGGTCTATAACTTCTAAAATTTTAGTAGTGTCAATATGCTCTGGTAGGGGTAGTTGAACTAATATACCATCTATTCTTGGATTGTCGTTCATCATCTGTATTGTCTCTACTATCTCTTGTTGAGTAATTGTATCTGGCATCTTGTGTACAATTGAGTAAAAGCCTACATTTTTACAAGATTTCTCTTTCATAGAAACATATGTGTGGCTTGCTGGGTCGTCGCCAACTAGAATTACCGCAAGCCCTGGTACTACGCCATCGCTTTTAAGTTCTTGAACCTCTTTTGATATCTCTTGTTCTATTTTTTTTGATAATTTTTTACCATCTATTAGTGTCATACTAACCCTTTATTTTAAAGAATTTGGGTATTATATCTAAAAAAAGATTAGGGGTCTCATTTGAAAATTTGGTTTATATTAATTGTTAGCACAATTTATGCCCTTAGCGAAGATTTTATATCGGAATTCGAGTATGGACAAATGTTGTACAAAGACCCACGAGGTGTAAGCTGTGCTAGTTGCCATGCCGATTTAGGTGAGGGGGCTTTTATTGCATCTTTTAAAAACAAAGATGGTTTAGAGATTAAATTTAATGGTCCAGATATTAGGGCTTTAGATATTAATAGTTTTAAAAAAGCTATTAGTAAGGGTGGGCGTATAATGCCAAAGTACTACCTAACTAAAAAAGAGGTAGAGGCGATTTTTAAGTATATTAAAATTGTAAATAATTACGAAAAATCAAAAGAGAGCAAAGAGAATAACGGTACTAATTTACCAGAAGTTGTTGTAGATACAAATTATACTTTAGAAGAGAGTAATCAAACTAGCAGTAACAATACACTTTTGGGTAAAATATTTAAAACCAAACCAAAGGAGCAGTAATGGAAGATTTTTTAGTAAAAGCAAAAGAGAGTAGCTCTATTATAGCTACAATGCCAAGTGCATTAAAAAAAGATATATTAAATAGTATGGCTGATAGTTTGGAGCTAAATGCCGCATATATTATAGAAGAAAATGCAAAAGATATGCAAAATGCAAAAGATATGAACCTAAGTAGCGCAATGGTAGATAGACTGCTTTTAGATACCAAAAGAGTAGAAGCTATGGCAAATTCGCTAAGAGAGATTGCAATATTAAAAGAGCCAGTAGGTAGAATACTAGATGGCTGGTGGACAGACGATAATATTAGAATAGAGAAGGTATCTGTACCTATTGGTGTTGTTGGTGTAATATACGAGTCTCGTCCAAATGTTACAGCAGATGTTGGGGCATTGTGTTTTAAAAGTGGTAATGTCGCAATTTTAAAAGGTGGTAAAGAGGCAGA
Organism: uncultured Nitratifractor sp.; assembly: GCA_964517485.1. Lineage (GTDB taxonomy): Bacteria > Campylobacterota > Campylobacteria > Campylobacterales > Sulfurovaceae > JAADEQ01. Next base: position 55,995 of record CAZFCZ010000027.1, read on the forward strand.
AAATTCTAATAAGGCAATTGCAAAAGTGCTACAAGATGTTTTAGTAAGCCATAACTTACCAAAAGAGATTATTTCTCTTCTACCAGATAGCTCAAGAGAGGGTGTTTCTTACCTAATTAAGCAAGATAACTATGTAGATTTAATTGTTCCAAGAGGTGGAGAGGCCTTAATTAAGTATGTATCGGCTAACGCTTCGGTACCTGTTGTTAAGCACGATAAGGGGCTTTGTCATACATATATACATCAGAGTGCAGATATTGATATGGCAATTAAAATTGCAATTAATGCAAAATGCCAAAGACCAGGCGTTTGTAACGCACTAGAGACACTAATTGTAGATAAAGCAATTGCAAAAGAGGCATTACCAAGACTAAAAGAGGCTTTCGATAAAGAGCATACCGAGCTTAGAGCAGATGCCTTTGCACAAGATATTATAGATGTTAAAGAGGCAACGCAAGAAGATTTTGATACAGAGTATTTAGCAAATATTTTAAGTATTAAAATGGTAGATAACCTAGATGAAGCAATAGAGCATATTGCAAAGTATGGCTCTGGGCACTCAGAGGCAATAATTACACAAGATTATAATGCAAGCGAAGAGTTTTTAAATAGGGTAGATGCATCTACTGTATATGTTAATGCATCTACAAGATTTACAGATGGTGGGGCTTTTGGTTTTGGTGCAGAGGTAGGTATATCTACAAACAAACTTCATGCTAGAGGGCCAATGGGAATAAACGAACTAACTACATATAAGTATAAAATTTACGGCACAGGGCAAATTAGAAGTTAAGCATGAATAACGATATAGCATTAGATATTAGCAACTTAACATTTGGATATAGCGATAAACTTTTATTAAAAGATTTTAATTTAAGGCTTAAAGTAGGAGAGCTAGTAGCTATTGTTGGTAAGAGTGGTTCGGGAAAATCGACACTGTTAGAGCTAATTGCAAATAATTTAAAGCCAAATAGTGGTAAAATTAGCGCATCTAAAATTGGATGGATTTTTCAAGACCCATATAGCTCTTTTCATCCGTCGTATAGTATTTTGCAACAGATATTAGAAGTTGCAACCAATAAAGAGTATAATAACTATTTAGAGAGATTATCTCTAACACAAGAGAATTTAGAGGCATTGCCACACGAGCTTTCTGGTGGGCAGTTGCAAAGGTGTAGTATTTTAAGAGCGCTACTTATGAAGCCTAAACTACTTCTTTGTGACGAACCAACTAGTGCACTAGATAATGTAGTGCAGTTAGATACAATGAAGCTACTAATCTCTTTACTAGATGAGATGGCAATTGTATTAATAACGCACGATAAAGATTTAGCAAAATGGGCAGCAGATAAAATAGTAACTATTGGATAAAAAATGAGAATATTTATATTAGCGTTAGCTGTTTGTACAACACTAACATTTGCAGATAACAATAGCACAAAAGATAAAGAGTATATATTACATATAGAAGCTTCTAAAAATTTAGACAAAGACTCTATTGCAAAAGCCATAGGTGAAAAAGAGCAAAATATAATGAATTTTTGGAGCAAAGAGCGTATTATAACAAAAGAGTTTGTAGATAATATAGACTCAACTTTAAAGGGCTATTTAGAAAATATTGGCTACTTTAATGCAAAAATAGATTTAAAAGTAAATAATAATAGTGTAGATGTAGCCATTAACGAGGGTAGGGCAATTAGAGTTAAAGCCATAGATATTAGTAGTAATTTTAAATTAAAGCAAATAATTGATTGGAAAAGAGACGATATATTCTCTAGTGATAGGTTCGATACAATTAAGAGTAAAATAAATAAAAAGCTCTTAGAAAATGGCTACTGTAATGCAAAGGTAGATACAAAAGCGTATGTAGATTTAAAGCAATTTAGTGCAAAATTAAATTATAAAATCGATAAAGGCGAGCTATGCTTTTTTGGTAAAATTATAATAAAAAAGAGCCCATTAGATATTAAAAAGGAAGTAATTTACTCTAGAGTTAAATATAAAGAGGGTGAGCTTTTTGATATTAGAAAAATAGAAGAGAGCTATACAAGTCTAAGTGCGCTTAATACCTTTGCTAATGTGCAAATTAAGTACGATTTAGATAAAAAAAGTAGATATGTAGATAGTACAATTACACTAGATAAAAAAGATAAGCTAAGACGCTATTTAATAGGTTTAGGTGTAGATAGCGAAGTTGGCTTAAGAGCAAAAATGCTTTGGGAGAAAAGAGACTTTTTAGGTAATGCAAAAAAAATTACAATTAAAAGCAAAATATCTAAAGATAACCAAGATATTAATGTAGAGCTCTTTACACCATCTTTTATATCTTATAATAATATCTATACAGATTTATATTTAATAGCTGGCTATTCTCTAGAAGAGACCAATGCATATAGAGACAAAGAAGCCTATATTAAGAGCTATTTAGACTATAATTATAAAAATTTTAATGTAAAATTAGGTTTAGCATTAGAGAATTTAGATATAAAGCTTAAAGATAACTATGAAGCAAAAATAGGGGGAGTATTTAATATTTTATATCCATATATTACGCTTATTTACGATAATAGAGACTCTAGAATAGACCCTAAAAATGGATATTATGTTAAACTTTATGGCGAGTATGGGCTATCTTGTGGTAATAGTGGAGTTGAGTATTTTAAATATTTAGTAGAGGGTAGGGCTATAAAAAGCTTTAACGATTTAACTCTATCTGCAGTTGGAAAGTTTGGTACAATACACGAGAAAAGCTCGTATCTACCAGCATCTAAACTATTTTATGGAGGAGGGCTCTTTAGCAACAGAGCTTATGGAAAAGATAAAATTGGTGCAGTAATTAATAGTAAATCTTTTAGCGCACTTGGTGGAAAAAGCTTTTTAAATTTACAACTAGAAGCAAACTATAAAATACATAAAAGATTTTACGGTGCACTATTTTTTGACTCTACAATGATAAGCAAAGATGAGTATAACTTTAAAGGCAAAAGAGTAGATACTCTTGGCGTAGGTTTAAGATATAAGTCTCCAATTGGCCCAATTAAGATAGATTTTGGAGTTAATGTTCATAATAGAAAAGATTACGCAATATCTATAATGTTAGGTCAATCATTTTGAAAAAATTACTCTATTTTTTAGCATTTATTCTTATTTTACTAGTAGGTTTTTACTCTTTTGTTAGTAGCACATATTTTTTTAATAAATATATTGCAAAAAATATAAAAGAGTATGGTTTTAATTATGTAAAAGTTAATGGCGCCTTGTTAGATGGCTTTGTTGTAGAAGACCTATCATACAAGGGTAAAAAGTTATCTTCTAATGTAGAACTTAAAATTAATCCATTTAAATTAATAAGTGGTGTTGTATCGGTAAATAAATTACACTTAATAGGTGTTAAAAAAGATGTTTTAGAAAATATTGTAGAAGACTTTAAGCCACAAGAAGACACTTCTAGTGCTACACAAATAGATTTAAATTTTGAATTTAAAGATATACTACTAACAATTAAGCCATTTACAATAGATAAAATTAAAATAGATAAAGCAAACTTAAGTATTGATAAGATTGCATATATTAATAATAAATTTAATGTAGGAAATTTAGAGTACGAATCTAAAAGTGATATTGCAAATGTATCTTTTAGTGGGCAGTTTAAAAAAAGAGTTTTGGATATTAAGCATATAGATATATCTAGTTTAGACTCAGTTAGACTAATGGCAATTATAAAGTCGCTAAAGAGCAGTAAAGAGAGCAGACAAAGTAGCCAATTACTAAATAGTCCATTTACTCCAAAGCTAGTTAAGCTTAAAGATGCAACTCTAAATTTAAAGCCATTTAAGCTAAAAGAATTAACACTAAAAGATTTAAAACTAAATATTAAAAATGCAAGGTTTAATGTCGAAAAACTCTCTTTAAATCAGGGTGAGCTAAAGATTAAATATTTAGGTAATGAGTTAGAGCTTAATTTAGATAGTAGCTATAAAAATAAAATATTAAATATAAAAAATATATATTTAGATCTTAAAAAGCCAAATAAAATAGAAAAACTTATTACTTTTAATGACTCTAGCGAAAGTAACTGTACAAGTAATAACAATTTAAATGTTGTTAAATTAAATAGTATTAATGTTATTGGTGCTAAAGTTAAAGTAAGTAATTATAAATACAATAAAGAGCTAATTAAAACATTAAATATAGGGTTTAAAAATAGCTCTTTTAGCTGTGAGAATAAAAAAATTGTTTTAAATAATTTAAATTTAAATATAGATTCAACTTTAGGTAATATGGATATAAATGCCACAATTAATAAAGATTTTATATTTAATAATATTAAAATTGACTCTGGTAATATAGATAAGATAATAGCTACTTTCCCTTCTAGTAATTCTAACACCACTACAAAGCCATTGCCATTAAATATTCCTGCTAATTTTATTATTAAAAATCTATTAGTTACTGGCAAAAAAGCTACTTTAGGATCATTTATTATTAACGATGCAAAAGTTACTGCAAGCAATGTTAAGGGTAAAACAGAAGAGCTAAATTTTAGTAGTGGCAAAGTTAAAGCATATGTTACAAGCCCATGGGGAGAAGCAAATTTAGATGGTAAAATAAAAGACAATAACTACTATGCTAAAGGCTCTTATAAAGTGGCACAATATCTATTAAACCAGTACTCATTGCCATTAAAAGCTAAAAGTTTTAAGCGCTTAAATGTAGATGGTAGATTTGGCTTTAAATCTTTAGATATTAATATAGATTTAAAGGGTAAAGATATTCTTAAAAGTGTAAAAGATATTACTATTCTTTCTTCTAAAAATAGACTACAATATAACTATATAACCAACGATACAACTTGGAAAATGAATGCAGATATCAATACCCCATACAGTGGCAATTCTAAATTAAATAATACTCTAATATATATTGATAAAAGCGACAAACTAGACTATTACGGTAAGCTTATACCAGCTAAAACTATCTTTAATAACAAAGAGCTACAAGTTCTATTTAAAAACTTAAATTTAGATTATAAAGGTAATAGCGATAAGTTAAATGTTAACTTTAATTCATTATTATTAGTTGGTAATTTTTTAACAGACTATGATAGGGCTAATATATCTATTAACAACAGAAAAAATATAGATTTAAATAGTGTAATACAAATGCCTCAAGATTATAAAAATACTACTATCTCAAAGTTACAAATTACAAGTAAATTAGACTTTAAAAAAATCTCTCCTATTAAAGGTAATATAATATTAAACTCTAATCTACTAAATATAGATGGTAAATGGAGCTATAATAATATTTTAAATTCTAGTTTTACTACAAATGTGCCTAAAAGTTCTTATATTTTTAAAAATAACAAAAAGCTAAAATTTAATGCATTTAAAAGCTTTAATTCTAAACTAACAGCAGATTCAAATGTTCTAAATTTAGAGCTAAAAAATAAACTCTTAGCAATTGGACTAGACTATAACTTTAATACTACTAAGCTAAAGTCTAATGTTAAAGCAAAAGCAATAAAATTAGCATTAAATGGAGAGAAAAATAAAATTGATGGTTTAATTACAATTTCTTCTATAAATAGTGCATTACAATCTATATATAATATATATAGTTTTGATTCTAAGAGTAGTAATATAAATGGTAAGATAGACGCCAAATTTAAAATATTAAATCTACAAAGTGTTGTATTTAGTTTAAATTCTCCATCTATAGTTAGCAAAAGTACTAAAAGTAGTACAAATATTAAGAGTATATATTTAAAAGGTAGCTATAACAATAATAATTTAACTTTAGATAATTATAGTTTTAATCTTAACGATTATAAAATTTTCTCTAATAAAGTATCGACTATAAATATAGATAAAAGTAATTTAAATATCAATAAGCTATGGATTAACGACTCTTTAATTGCAAAAGGTAACTATAATATAGATAAATCGAGTGGAAATATAAAGTTAAACTCTACTAATTTTACGCTAGATAGCCAAAAAGCAAAAGTAGCACTTGCAATTGCCTCTACTATTAAACTAAATAAAGACAAAAAAGATATTGCAGGTGTAGTTACTATATTAAATGGTAAAATTAAAAGTACTATTACACAAAAAAATATAGCTGATAACGAAGATATTGTAATATTGCAAAGAAAAAGAGCAAAAGAGAGCACAGATTTTGCTAAAAACATAAAGCTAAATATTAAATTTAAAAACAAAAAAGGTTTAGTATATTCTCAAAATGGTAGCTATTTTAATTTAATACCTAATATGACAATAAAAAAGAGCTACAATAAACTATCTGACTTTAGAGGTGTAATTAAAGTTGCAAAGGGCAGCTACTATACACTTAATGGTAAAAAGCTAAAAGTATCTAAGGGATTAATTACATTTAAGGGTAAAAGTAGCTCTCCTAATATTAATATAGAGTTAAAATATATAGGTAAAGAGTTTACAGTATATATTAATATCTCAGGTACACCAACTAGACCAATACTATATTTTAGAAGTAATCCACAATTAACAAAAGATCAAATATTAGCATATTTACTATTTGATGACTCTAGTGCAATTGGTACTCATACACAAGATGCAATGTTAAATATGGTTGGTGGTAGTTTAGCTAAATCTCTTTTAGGCTCAATAGGTATTAAGATTGATCACATATCAGTTAAAGAGAATGGTTTTAGTATTGGAAAAAATATAACTAAAAATGTTACTGTGTATTATAGCCAAGATAAAGAAAAACCGTCTATTAAAACCAGAATAGATATAACGGACTCTATTCATACCGAATTAGAGGTAGGAAAAGACAAACAAAGTGCAGATATAATCTTTAGTAAAGAATATTAAAGCCCTTAAAATGGGCTTTTTGGTTTCTAAAAGTAAAAAAACCCAAAAAAAACCCAAAAAGAAGTTAAAAGGGCTTGACAAATAAATAAAAACCCACTATAATACGCCTCACAAACACGGATAGAGCTTGAGTTTAGCTTTAGAAATCGAGAGATAAAGTGTTTAGTAGATGATCTTTAACAACCG
>CAZFCZ010000028.1:0-3723 GCA_964517485.1 uncultured Nitratifractor sp.
ATATTTTAGATGGAATAGAACAAAAAATTAAAATTAAAAAACCTCTTTTGATAGATTGTAAACAACTTAAAGAGATTCTAAGGGAAAAAAATGAATAAAAACGCAATAACATTTAGTGAATTATTATTAAAATTACAAGAGATTTGGGCGAAAGAGGGGTGTAATATTATACAGACTTATGACATACCAAGTGTAGCAGGGACATTTCATCCAGCAACACTTTTAAGAAGCCTTGATTCTACGCCTTGGAGTGCGGCTTATGTTGCGCCAAGTAGAAGACCAACAGATGGCAGATACGGCGAGAATCCTAATAGATTAGGGGCTTATTATCAGTTTCAGGTGCTTATAAAGCCAAGTCCAGACAATATTCAAGAGCTTTATCTAAAGTCTTTAGAGTATTTAGGGCTAAATCTAAAAGAGCACGATATTCGCTTTGTCGAAGATAACTGGGAGTCGCCTACACTTGGTGCATGGGGGCTTGGCTGGGAAGTTTGGCTAGATGGTATGGAAGTTACTCAGTTTACATATTTTCAGCAAGTAGGTGGTATTGCTTGTGATCCTGTAGCTGTAGAGATTACTTACGGAACAGAGAGACTTGCAATGTACTTACAAGGCGTTGATAGCGTTTATGATATTGTATGGAATAAAAACCAATTTGGAACTACAACTTATGGCAATGTTCATAAAGAGAGCGAGTATGAGTTTAGTAAATATCACTTTGAAGTGGCATCTACAGATATGCTTTTTGCGCACTTTGAAGACGCAAGCAAAGAGTGTAAGCTGTGCCTAGAGAAAGAGTTACCACTACCAGCTTATGATGAGTGCATGAAGGCTAGCCACGCGTTTAATGTTTTAGATGCAAGAAAAGCGATATCTCAAGCACAAAGACAGAACTTTATACTAAAGGTAAGAGAGCTTTCTGTTGGCTGTGCTAAGCTTTATAAAGAGCAAGAAGAGCTTAGAATTAAAAGAGTTAAAGGCTAGCAAGCCCTAGCTTAAGAGGTTACTATGAAACTACAAGAGATTTACAATAGACTAGATTCTATAAGCCCATTTGAAACACAAGAGAAGTGGGATAATAGTGGTCTAATTTTAGGTGATTTTAATAGTGAAGTAAAAGAGATAGTTCTAGCACTAGATATCGATGAAGATATTATTAAAAATGCAAAAAATGGAACGCTATTTATTGTGCATCATCCTCTTATTTTTGGTAAGTTATCCGCTTTAAATTTAGCTAAATATCCAGCAAATCTTTTAGCTTTAATGATAAAGAAGAATCAATCGCTAATTGCAATGCACACTAACTTTGATAAATCTCATCTAAATAGCTATGTATTTAAAGAGGTGCTAGGTTTTAGTCTAAAAGAGCAGACAGATTATATCTGTAGTGGCAGTGTAGATATAACTTTTAATAAACTTTTAGAGCTACTTAAAGATAAGTTGCATTTAAATAATTTTAAAGTTGTAAATAAGAAAGATAGTATAAAATCTATTGCTTTAACTACTGGCGCAGGTGCTAGTTTACTTGATTTTACCGATGTAGATTGCTTTTTAACGGGCGATATTAAGTACCATGATGCAATGAAAGCACTAAGCGAAGATAAGATGCTAATAGATATTGGACACTACGAGAGTGAGCAGTTTTTTATTGATGCAATGAATCTTTTATTAAACTCTATGCCAATTTCGGTTATAATTGCACAATCTAAAAATCCATTTGAAATTTATACCCTTAAAGGATAGTCGTTGAACATATATACAAAAGAGTTAGTAAAATTATCTAAAATAGATAACTCATTAGATAGCTTTAACCCGCAGATTAATGAAATTAATGCAAAAGTAGAAAAAGCACAAAAAGAGGTAGATAACTTAAAGTCTCAGGCATCTGCTATAGAAGAGTTAATAGATGGCAATAATGCTAAAATAACAAGCTTTGAAGAGCAGATAAAAGTACTTAAAGATCAGTTAGAAGATATTAAGAAAAAACAGCCAAAGTTAAAGACAGAAAAAGAGATTGCATCTTTATCTTCAGAAGAACATATAGCTAAAGATACTCTTCAGTACGATAACGAAGAGATTGATAGACTTAATAAAATTAATGAAGTAAAAAGAGCTGAGTTAGACGATATTGAGCAACAACTTAAAGATGCAGAGGCTAACTTAGAAGAGGTTGTAAAATCTATAGAGTCAGAAGTAGCACAAATAGAAGAGCAAAAAGCATCTTTATACAAAGATAGAGAAACTCAGACTGTATCTATGGATTCTAAAATTTTAGCATTTTATGAGAAAATTAGAAAATGGGCTGGTAATAGCGCAATTACAAAAGTAGAGAACCAAGCTTGTTATGGTTGCTATATTAAAATTAACGATAAAACATATAGCGACTTAATAAAAGGCGAAGATATTGTATCTTGTCCACACTGTGGTAGAGTGCTTTATATCGAAGAAGATAGTGAGAGTGCCCAAGAAGAGGCATAAGCTTTAGTGTTTTACTACTTATACTTAATTATTGCAACTATAGTTTATATAGTTGCAACTGTATTTCTGCTTTTTTTTATATTTAAAAGTAAATATAGATATTCGATACCTGCAAGATTTTTTTTATTTAACAATTCACCACTTAAAGAAGATGGTATTTGGTTTCATGTATGTAGTTATGGAGAGGCACGCTCTATAGGTAGTATAGTAGATAAAATTAAATCTAGCTCTTTAAGATTTACAACTACAACACAAACTGGTTACGAGGTTATAAGTAGTTACTCTAAAGAGTCTAGGTACTTACCTTTTGAGATTTTTTTACCATTTTGGAGCAAAAGACAAAAGGCATTAGTAGTATTTGAAGCAGAGCTTTGGTATATGCTTTTTATTAGTGCAAAAGCAAAGGGTGCTAAAACTTTTTTAATAAATGCAAGGTTAAGCGAGAAGTCGTTTCCTAAGTATAAAAGATTTAAGTTTTTATATAGCCAAATTTTTAAAAATATAGATAGCGTTTATGCACAAAGTTACGACGATGCAAGACGCCTAAAAGCACTTGGAGCACACAACATAAAAGTTATAGGTAATATTAAGTTTGCTAATTTACCAAATGCTACTAAAGATTTTGCAAAAAATTATGAGCTAATTTTAACAGCAGGTAGTACACACGAGGGAGAAGAAGAGCTAATATTAGATGCATTTTTAACTCTAAAGAGGGTTCAAAATGCACAACTAATTGTAGTACCACGCCACCCAGAGCGCTTTGATAGTGTTGCTACACTTTTAGAAAAAGAGTGCTTAAAAAGCGGCTTAACTTTTAGTAGATACTCTAATAGTAGAGAGTTTAATAGTGATATTGTTTTAATAGATGTTATGGGCGAATTAATAAATGCTTATGCAATTAGCGATATTGTAATACTAGGTGGTGCGTTTGCCAATGTTGGTGGGCACAATGCAGCAGAGGCAGCGCAGTTTGGTTGTAAAATTATCACAGGTGTTAACTACTTTAACCAAGTTGAACTTTTTAAGTCTGTAGAGGGGCTTACTATTATAAAAGATAGTGAGCTCAAAGATAAATTGCTAGATTATATGGCACTACCAAATTGTAAAATAGATAGCAAATCTGATATTACACCATTAATAGAGGATTTAAAAAGTGTTTTATAAAGATGATGGCACTTTTTGTACTTTAAAAATTAAAGCGCAGCCAAATGCGAGTAAAAGCGAGTTTGCAGGGCTTTATGGCGA
>CAZFCZ010000029.1:0-3461 GCA_964517485.1 uncultured Nitratifractor sp.
TGAAAAGACCTGTAAATTTAAGATTAGACGAAAATATTATTGTTACATTAAATCAGTTAGCAAATGAGTTAAATACAACAAAGACAGAAGTTGTTGAGAGAGCATTAAAGCTTTTTTCAAAAACTAAACAAAAAGAGAGAAATCAACTTTTAGAGTTTGCTGGAATACTTAAAAACAATGAAGCAAATAAGATGCTAAATGATATACAAACAAACAAAAACAGCAAAGATTTTGAGATAAATCTATGAGTAAAAAATATATTTTAGATAGCGATATTTTAATATACTTTTTAAAAGGCGAAAAAGAGGTTATTGAAAAAGTTTTGTCTTTTCAAAATGATGAGTTGTATATTACTATTATAAACTACACTGAGTTGCTATATGGAATATACAACTCTAATAAAATTAGCCAAAATAGAGAAAAGATATTGCCATTTTTGGATAACTTTAAAATTTTACAATTTGATAAAAATGCATCTGAAATTTTTGCTAAATTAAAAGTTAAACTTAATAAACAAGGCAAAATAATAGCAGATACGGATTTAATGATAGCAAGTATTGCTATATCTAATAAAGCTATTTTATATACTAACAACTTAAAACATTTTAATAGAATTGATGAATTAAAGATGCTATAACTCTTAGAAAAAGAAAGGCTTTAGGGTATTGCTAGATAGCAGTAGTGTAGTTTAATACAGTGTTTAACGAGTAAAAATTTTAATAAAATGCTTTTTGGGTATAATTGCACTAAAAAAGGTGTTGTTTGAGCAAATTTGAAGATATTATTAAAAAGCTTGATTTAGAGGCTCATATTGCTAGGCTTGTTGGGTTGTTTGCTAGAGAAAAAAGCGTTATTATGGGTGGCGATACTACTATTCATGCTAAATTTATAAAAGCACTTGATAAGATTGATTTACCTACAATTAAAGAGGTTAGCGCTCTTGATGATAGTATTTTAAGGCTCTCTAAAGATGGGGTTTTAAGATTAAATGATATTTATGAATTTGTAAAGATTGTAGAGTTTTTTAACAAACTAAAGGCTACAAGTTTGCCTGCTATTTGGAGCGAGTATTTAGCCTCGGTCGATATACCTAAAGAGATTTTAGAGATAACTACATACTTTAGAGACGATGGACTTTTAGAGAGCTCTAAAATAGAGGAGCTTTTTGATGTTGAGAACTCTTTAAAAAACATTAAACAGCACAAAAAAGATAGGCTTATTTCGATATTAAACTCTAGCTCGTTATCTAGTTATTTAGTTGATAGCCAAGTGCACTTATATTATGGGCAAGAGTCTTTGCTTGTTCGTGGTGGTTTTAGCCGTGTTTTAAAGGCAAATGTAATTGGCAGAAGCAGTGGAGGCTTTTTTTATGTTGTGCCACACGCCTTAGAGGAGCTAACAAATAAAGAGAGCAGAATGCTCGATTTAAAAGAAGAGATTTATCAAAAATGGGCCAAAGAGTTTAGTAGTATATTTGCTAAATGGTGGCGCTTTTTGCAGTTTTTAAACAAAGAGTTCGATAGGGTTGATCACTACTTTGCAAGGGCAATGTTTTTAAGGGGTAGAGATTTTGCTCTAATGCTACCTAATAAAGGAAAAACAATTAAACTTGCAGCTTTTGCGCACCCTGCAATTGCTAATGTTGTACCAATAGATATTGAGTTTAAAAACCAAATAATGCTAATAACTGGTGTTAACGCTGGTGGTAAAACAATGCTTTTAAAATCTATTTTAAGTGCTGCTTTAATGAGCAAATACTTAATTCCATTTAGCTGCAACGAGCACAAAACCCAAATAGGAAGTTTTGATAAAATAGAGGCAATTTTAGACGACCCGCAATCGGTTAAAAACGACATATCTACATTTGCTGGGCGTATGGTAGAATTTAGAAAACTATTTAAACTAAAAAACGCAATAATTGGTGTAGATGAGATAGAGCTAGGAACCGATGCAGACGAAGCTGCAGCGCTATTTAGAAGCTTGCTAGAAGAGCTAAGTAGCAGGGGGCTTTATTTTATAATTACAACGCACCATAAAAGATTGGCCTCTTTAATGGCTAGTAAAGATAATGTAGAGCTAATTGCAGCAATTTATGACGAAGAAAAAAGAGTGCCTACTTACACATATTTAAGTGGCTCTATTGGTAAAAGTTACGCCTTTGAGACAGCGCTTAGATATGGTATAGACGCGCTCTTAGTTAAAAGAGCACGCGAATTTTTAGGACAAGATAAAGAGCAGTTATCTAAGCTTATAGAGCAATCAACTCAGCTAGAGATTAATATGAGGCAAAAAGTAAAAGAGGCTAAAGAGGCACTAAAGAGTGCACAAGAGAAAGAGCAAAAGCTAGAGGCTCTAAAGCAGCGACTAATGCAAGAGCAAAAAGATGCACTTAGCGAGCTAGAGTTAAAGTATCAAAAGGCTTTAAAAGATGTTCAAAGTGCTCTAAAAAAGGCTGAAAACCCAGATGCAAGAAGGCTTTTAAACAGGGCTCATAAAGCAAAAAGCGATGCCAAAATAAAAGAGCAACCAAAAAAAGAGCTTAATTTAAAAGTTGGGCTAAGTGTTAAGTACAAAGGAATGCAAGCTAGTATTATTAGTATTAAATCTAAAGAGGTTTTAATAGAAGCAAACGGAATGAAGCTAAGAGTTCCAAAGAGCGAGCTAAGGGCAGTTGAGAGTACAAAAAAGGTTAAAAAACCTAAACCTGTAATAAATGTTAGTGTTGCTAAGCCACAAAATAGTAAAATATCTTTAAAGCTTTTAGGATACAGAGCCGACGAGGCCGAAGAAGAGGTTCATAACTTCTTATCTAACGCTCTTTTACAAGGCTTTAGCGAGATAGAGATAATTCATGGAAGTGGTGCTGGAGTTTTAAGCAAAGTAGTAAGCGAACTTCTTAAAAAGCACCCTAAGGTAAAAAGCTTCGAGCGTGTAAAAGGAAATTTGGGCGCAACTATTGTTAAGTTGTAGCTCTAAATTATGGTATAATTGCTATATATTAGCATATAAACTTTTAAAGGAAACAAATGGAAGATAATAGTAAACAAGAGGTTAAAGCATCTAATAGTGAACATTCGTTAAGATGGAAGAGTGCAGCTATTATGCTTGCTGTTATATTTGTTGTTGGTTATGTAGATATTAAGTTTATTACTTGGGCATTTTTTGGTGCAATATTATACTTTGCATTTGATGAGGCTTGCAAGCTTTTTAAGGTAGAGTCTAGCTCTTTGATGCCATATGTGGCTGTTGTTTGGGTGGCTAGTTACCTATTTAAAGATCCTGTGCTTTTGCTATTTTTAGCAATTATTGCACTTGCTAGTCGTTTAGCTTATGATAAGAGTGTAGAGAACAGAGACTTTTTACCACTATTTTACCCGCTTGCAAGTATGCTATTTATTTGGAGTTTATATTTAAATAGTGGCATGAAAGCACTTGTTTGGTTGCTAGTAATTGTAGCTTTA
>CAZFCZ010000030.1:0-18734 GCA_964517485.1 uncultured Nitratifractor sp.
TATCTATTCGAAAAAGATGTAGATTATGTTGTAAAAATGGCGAAATTATTATTGTAGACGAATTTACAGGTCGTCCAAGCGAAGGTAGAAGATACAGCGAAGGTTTACACCAAGCACCAGAGGCCAAAAAAGGTGTAGAGATTAAAGAAGAGTCTCAAACACTAGCAGAAGTAACATACCAAAACTACTTTAGACTATATAACAAATTAGCTGGTATGACAGGTACGGCACAAACAGAAGCAACAGAGTTTAGCGAAATTTATGGCTTAGATGTTATATCTATTCCTACTAATGTTCCAGTTGCAAGAGACGACAAAAACGACCTTATCTTTAATACCGAAGAGGAAAAACTAGACGCCGTAGCAAATAGAATTAAAGAGTTTCATCAAAAAGGACAACCTGTTCTTATTGGTACAGCATCTATCGAAAAGAGTGAGCTAATACACGAAAAGCTAAAAAAAGAGAAGTTACCACACAATGTACTAAATGCAAAAAATCACGAGCAAGAGGCAGAGATTATTCAAAATGCTGGTGCTAAAGGTGCAATTACAGTTGCAACGAATATGGCTGGTCGTGGGGTAGATATTAAACTAAGCGACGAAGTAAAAGAGCTTGGTGGTTTAGCAATTATTGGTACAGAGCGCCACGAATCACGCCGTATCGACAACCAGCTTCGTGGGCGTTCTGGAAGACAAGGCGACCCAGGGGTAAGCCAGTTCTTCTTAAGTCTAGACGACAACTTACTTCGTATTTTTGGCGGAGAAAAAATTAGAAACATCATGAATAGAATTGGTGTTAAAAAGGGCGAATTTATCGACTCTAAACTTGTAACTAGAAGCGTTGAGTCAGCACAGAAAAAAGTAGAGACTCTGCATTACGAATCTAGAAAACACCTACTAGAGTACGACGATGTTGCAAACTACCAAAGAAAAGCGATTTACGAATTTAGAGACCAACTAATAGACAAAGAGTACGATATTGCAGCAAAAATTAAAGAAAACAGAGAAGAGGTAGTTACATTCTTACTAGAAGATTGCGAAATTTTAGATGGCCTACCAAGCGAAGATTACGATTTAGATTGCTTTATTAAAGAGCTAGCAGAAGTTAGCGGTGTAGAGTTACCTAAAGATATTTTAGAGGGCAAAGAGCCAGCTCAAATAAAAAGTGATGTACTAGAGATACTAGAAGAGATATACGAAGAGAAGATGAAAGTTTTCGATACCGAGCAAAGAGTAGAGGTAGAAAAGCTTATATACCTACAAACTCTAGATAACATGTGGAGAGACCATCTATACGAAATGGATACTCTAAAAACTGGTATCGGACTAAGAGGTTACAACCAAAAAGACCCTCTAACAGAGTACAAACAAGAGAGCTATAGACTATTTGGAGATTTAATTAAAAAGATTAAAATCGAATCTATTAAGTTTATTCATAGAGTAGAATTTAACTTTAACGAAGAAGAGCAACAACAAGATAATACAGAGTTACCAAGCGATGCACCAATAAATAGTACAGATACTATAGAAGAGAGCAACAATAACGAAACAACAGAGCCAGTAGTAGCAGCAAAAAAACCAAAAAGAAACGACCCTTGCCCATGCGGAAGTGGCCAAAAGTATAAAAACTGCTGTGGTAAAAGTGGACCAAAAAAAGGACTACTTGCTTAATGAGCAAATCATATAGTAGTAAATTTGTTACAAAATTTATTAAACACTACCTAAAATACGACAGAGATAACCCTTTTATATTTATCTCTGCAATGCTAGCACTACTTGGCATTGCTATGGGGGTTATGGTTTTAATGATAGGAATTGGTGTTACAAATGGTACACACAAAGAGTTTAAAAAACGACTCTTTACTATGAACTACCCATTAACAGTTATTGCTTATAACAACAAAGGTATCTCTAATGATGCTCTAAATAAAATAAAAGAGCAATTTCCAAACCTTACAATAAGCCCCTACTACACTACGCAAGTTATCTCTAAAAATGCAGATAGTGTACAAGGAACAATTCTTTATGGTGTAGATTTTGCTAAAGAGGCAAAAATAAATAAAATTTTCCAAAAGTCCTATAGTAAAATAGCAGATAAAAATATATCGAAATTTAGTGCAATAATTGGCGACGACTTAGCACTAACACTTGGCCTAGAGAAAAAAGATAAAATTACACTTTTTTTCTCTAAACAGCAAGCAGCAGGCTTTGGTACAATGCCACTACAAAAAAGATTTGGCGTTGTATCTACATTTAATTCTGGCTTAAGTGGCTACGATAAAGGCATAATCTACACAACACACAAAGCTTTTGAAAAGGTGCTAAAAAAAGAACCAAATATGTACGATGGTGCACACATATACGCAAAAGAGCCAATGAAAATTATAAACAATATTAGAGATATACTTCCAAAAGATATTGGTATAGAGGGCTGGTGGCAACAAAATGGTGGCTTTTTTGAAGCTATGCAAATGGAGAAAAAAGCTCTATTTTTAGTGCTTTTACTAATTATTTTAGTTGCATCTTTAAATATTATATCATCTTTACTAATGACAGTAATGAGCCGTCGTAGCGAAATTGCACTAATGCGAACACTTGGAGCAACAACTAAAGAGATAAATAGAATATTCTTCTATCTTGGGCTAATTTTAGGCTTTTTAGGTATGCTACTTGGTACAATTTTGGGCTTAATAGGTATGTGGGTTTTAACAACTTACAATATTATATCTCTGCCAGCAGATATCTATGCAACATCTAAATTACCAATTGATTTACCAATTAAAGACTATTTAACTATTATAGCTGGAACTGCAATTATTGTTATGCTCTCAGCAATATACCCAGCAAGAAGAGCAGCAAAAACAGATGCATTAACAGTATTAAGAAACGAATAAAATGGCTAAAAAAGTTATACTGCTATTAGTTGCAGCTATTTTAGCTGTAGCTATATATATAAGTTTATATTTTAATACAACCATAAAAACAAAACAAAATCTTAAGTTACCCTCAGCAAATAGTGCCAAAATAGTTAAATACCTACAAGATAAAAACTACACCGTTGGCTTTTTAGATAGAGTATTTTTAAATCTACTAACTAAGCCTAAAGAGGGCTGGATATACATTAACAAAAAAGAGCTAGCAAGATATAAGTTTTTAAAACAAATTGGTTCATATGCTAACCACTACACCCCTATTACTATTATTCCAGGTGAGACAACTTACAATATAATTAAGCACTTAAATAGCAAATTAAATTTAAATAGCAATAAACTACTACAATCTTATAAAACTTTAGCAACCTACAAAGAGGGTAACTTTATAGCCAACACATATAACATACCAATCTACTTTAAAGAGAAAGATACCATAAAATTTTTAGTAGATACTAGCACAAAAAGCTATAAAAAAATATCTGCAAAATACTTTAAAAATTTTAATAAACAAGAGTGGAAAAAGATTATTATAGTTGCATCTATTATAGAAAAAGAGGCAGCAAATAAAGAAGAGATGCCTCTAATTGCATCTGTAATTTATAATAGATTAAAGAAAAAAATGCGTCTGCAAATGGATGGCACACTAAATTATGGAAAATACTCTCATAAAAAAGTTACCCCTCAAAGAATTAAAAACGACAAAAGTAGCTACAATACATATAAGTTTAAAGGCCTACCAAAAGAGCCAATATGCAATGTCTCTACAAGCTCAATAAGAGCCGCAATTAAGCCAGCAGATACTAAATATCTATACTTTATGAAAAACTCTAAAGGTACACACAACTTTACATCTGAGTATAAAAGTCACATTCAAAATATAAAAAAAAGAAAAAAAGAGCTAAAAGCACCTCTAAAGAATAAGTAGCTCTTTAAACTCTTTTAGCTCATATAAAAGTAAATTACTACTACTATTTTTATTTAGCTCCAAAGTAAAACCATTTTTAGAAAATAGTGCATAGTAATCTACTCTTAAACCAGACTGCCTAGCCTTTGCCTCTAATTTAAGAAGTTCGGCATTTGTAACTGGTCTGTTTTTGTATTTACACTCACCTAAAATATAGTTACCCTTTTGCGTCTTAGCATATATATCAAACTCGTTAAATCTATCCCAATACGAAGCGTACTCTACAACTCTATCTTTGGCTTTAAACTTATGCTTTAATAGCTCTATACTAAGTTGCTCATAAACTAAAGACGACAACCTATAACTACTCTCTTTTGTGCTACTTAAGACTCTAGTAATATCTATCTTATCTTGCTTTCTATATGGCTCTACAAGCAAAAACCAAAATCTTAAAAATGGCTTTTTAAAATACACCTTAGGCTCTATATCATAACTTCTAAACTCTTTTTTTATTAACTGCTTACGATACTCTTTTAGCGAGCTCTCTCTTGAGTTTACAATATATATAATATTGTTTTCTATAAGCTCATCTACCAATGTGTAGCCAAAAGAGTGCCCTACTCCTATTTTATTAAATATAGAGTGTAACTTACCATCGCCTCTTGCTAAATATATCAAAAAATTTCTAAAAGGCTCATCTAGTGTAAAAAAGGGCAAGTTACTATTTATTACATCTCTTTTTATAATATCTTTAATCGCATAATCTATACCATCAATTAGGTTTAATTTGCTATCTTCTAATCCACCAAAAATAGAGAAATAGTCAATTATGTCATCAAAAATTATATATGGATATTTTAGGTAAAAGTTTTTAAAGAGAGTTTTAATTTTTTATTCCAAGTATAGGCCGCAAAAGCGACCCTATAATTATTTAAGTGTGCTAATATAAGCAGATACTGCTTTAATATCTTCGTCACTATAAGATGCTACTTGACCTTTCATTAGTCCACCCATTGTGTGAACATTTCTAGTACCAGCTTTATAACCTTTTAAAGCCTCTTCAGTTTTAGCTGCATCCCAACCAGAAATTACATCTGATTTACCAAGAGCTTTCTTCTCACCTTTTGCACCATGACAACTAACACACTTTTTATAAAGTGCCTCACCTTTTGCTGCATCTGCTGCTGGAGCTGCTGCTGCAACTGTAGCGTTTGCATCTGTTGCATTAGCTTCTGCAGCCATAGCAACACCACATGCTAAAATTAATGATAATGTGATTTTTTTCATTCGAATCTCCTAAATGTTTTTTTGCATGTGTATTATAGCACTTAAAATGTGAAATTAAAGTGAATAATTAAAAATTATTTTAAATTTTCTTTAATTTTGTAACGTTTCCAGTACTCGTTAATATCATCTTTTAGTTGCATATCATCTATCATAACAGCCTTAAGTGGCAGGTACTTCTTTAGATACTCTTCGCTCATTACAGATGTAAGCGGTTGTGGATTTTTACAGTAGTAAAAAAGTGCAGTCTTAAAGTTATTTTCACCACCATAAACTAAAAGAGAGTTCATAAATGTCTTTCTTAAATCTATTTTTTCCCTTACATGACACGCCGTGCAATCTGTTATAAAATCTGCTTTTAAATTAATTGCAATAAGTAGTAGTAAAATTAATCTTTTTGCCATCTTATTATAAACCTTGTTCCAATATTTTTTTCAGACTCTACCTTAATATCTAAAGAGTAAAAATCTGCAATTTTCTTAACAATGCTAAGGCCTATACCAAAGCCACCTTCTGAGTCATTAAATCTACTATATCTATTAAATATCTCTAAAATATCTTTACCCTCTAGCCCAATACCGCTATCTTCTATTATTAACTTAGAATCTTTTAAAGTTATACCTATACTACCACCAACTCTATTGTACTTAATTGCATTCGATATTATATTATCTAACATTCTTGCATAGAGCTCTCTATCTGCATTAATAGTATAATCTTCTAAATCTAAATTAATTTTAACTCTTTTAGACTCTATATGCATTGCAAAATACTCTACCCTCTCTTGTAGTAACTCTTTTAGATTAAAATTATAACTCTCTACCTTATCCATACTCTCAAGAGCTGTAAACTTTAAATCTTTATATATATTTTCTAATGTTCTAGAAGCAATTTTTATTCTATCTATCTTTTTTGCATCTCTTTGACTTAGAGCATCTTTTTTTAGCATCTCAATGTTGCTATTTATTATAGCAATTGGCGTATTTATTTCGTGTGTTGTATCTTTTATAAAACAATCTAATAGCTCTATAGAGTCTCGCATTGGTTTAATAAACAATCTTGCTAAGTAGTAACCAATAATATATAAAATTACTAGCGCTATTAGTGCATATATAGCGATATTTTTATACACTTTAGAGATTAAAACACCATTAATTGGCACCTCTATAAAAAGATACTTTGCACCTAAATAGTAATCACTTAACATCTCTACATATATTGCATTTCCACTGCTAAAGTAGAGCCTCTTATTAAAATAAATCTCTTTACTCTTTAGTGTAGAAAATATCTTAGAGTACTCTAAATCATAAATTGCACTATTGTATCTATTATCTCTTGGATATTTTTTATATTTTGGATAATGATTATGCAGCCACTTAAGCTTTTTGAGTTGTAAAAATGCAAACTCTTGCATTAAACTTTTATACTGTAAATCTATTCTCTCTTTACTGCTATTGTAGTAAATTGTCGAAACAGAGACAATAACCGTTACAACCAAAAGCATATAAATATAAATAAAACGCCTTAAAGTCTTTTTTTCACCCTTTACTAATATATCTGTACCCTCGTTTTTTAATACTCTCTATACTATCTTTACCCAATATTTTTCTAAGATTTTTTATATAAGTTCTTAAAGAGCTATCGCTTGGTGTCTCATCGTACTCCCAAAGCTCACTAAATATAGCCTCGTGAGATAGAATTTCGCCTTTAGAGGCAACAAAAATCTCTAAAAGTCTACTCTCTTTATTGCTAAGTTTATAAGAGTTATTATCTACTACTATCTCTCCTACAGAGCTATTAAAAGTTATATTTTCTGCTAATTTAACCTCTTTAGCTCCTTTGTTGTATCTGCTTAAAATTGCCTCTACTCTAATAGATAGCTCTTCTAATACAAAAGGCTTTTTAATATAATCTTCTGCACCAACACCAAAGCCAGTTTTAATATCCTCTATTCCATCTTTAGCAGTTAAAAAGATAACTGGAGTATTTACACCAAACTCTCTTATACTCTTTAGCAAATTAAACCCATCTAAAGATGGCACATTAACATCAAAAATAAGTAGATCATATCTATTTTCGTATAGTGTAGATTCGGCTTCAAATCCATCAAACTCTGAGTTAACACTAAAACCTTTATCTTCAAAGTACTCTACTAAAGTGTCGTTTAAAGATGGATCATCTTCTAGTATAAATATTTTAGCTACAGACATATAAACTCTTTTTTTTAACAATTATACACAAATTAACTAATATAAATCTAAATATATTTCGATACAAAAGCTATAATCTGCTCACTACTTAATGCACCAGATAATCTCTCTAGCTCTTTGCCATCTTTAAATACAATTAATGTAGGAATAGACCTAATTGCATACATACTAGCGCTATTAGTAGCAACTTGGGTATCTACTTTAACAAACTGTACCTTTGGAGATAAAGCTTTAGCAGCACTAGCAAAATTTGGAGCCATCATCTTACAAGGTCCACACCAAGGTGCCCAAAAATCTACAATAACTGGTACAGAAGAGTTTTGTAAAATATAATTTAAGTTATTATCATTAGCATCAATCGCATCTGCATCTAAAAGAGATTTACCACAACCACCACAATTTGCTTTTTTGTAGCTATCTTTTTTTGGTAATCTATTTATTTTTTTGCAATTTGGACATATAAATTTTATACTACTCATATTAACCTCTTTATATTAAGATAAATAATTATAGTAAAATTTAAGATTAAGAAGTGCTACCTAAGTAGCAGTATTTATAAGATTATAAGAGAAAAGCTTATGCAGCTTTTTTCTCTTTTTTACTTTTTTTATCTTTTTTCTTAGATTTAGTATCTTTAGCTTTTTTGCTATCACTTTTTTTCGCTTTAGTATCTTTTTTGGAGCTAGAATCTTTTTTTGTACTGCTATTTTTTTTAGATTTAGATTCTTCTTTTTTAGTACTTTTTTTAGCTTTAGTAGTTTTTTTCTTAGTAGATGTTTTTGCGCTACTCTTTTCGCCATTTAATACATCTTTAACAATATTATTAGCAATAACTTCACCAATACCTTTTACTTCAGCTAAATCTTTAACAGTTTTAAGCTTGTTGCTTTTTCTATATTTAATAATAGCAGCAGCTTTCTTCTCGCCTACACCTTTAATTTTCATTAAATCTTCTTTAGATGCAGTTTGCGGGTTAAGTGCAAATAGCATACCCATACCTAAAAGTAGTGAAACAATAGATTTTTTCATATTAATCCTTTAATTTTTGATAGTTAATTATACAATATATAAGTTAAAAAATATAGAAAAATGTCAGAAAGATAAATTAATTGTAAAGTTTATTTGTAAATATAAAGCAGAAGCACAAGAAAAAAGAAGCTAAAAGTAGTTTCCTTGAAAATTAGTAAGAAGAAATTTAATACCAAATTTAATCTTTATTTGATATAATACTTAAAACACATGAAGGATACACAATGATGTTATCACAAGATGTAAAACCTATAAGTTACCTTAAAACAAAAACGGCAGATGTTATAAAAACTGTGACTGACACTAAAAGAACTATCATCATAACACACAATGGAGAGGCAAAAGCAGTAGTTCAAGATATAAAAAGTTATGAAAACCTGCAAAACTCTTTACATATGCTAAAGATGATTATTCAAAGTGAAAATGATATTGAAAAAAAAGATTATCTTCCTCAAGATGAAATGTTTGATAACCTTGAAAAAAAACTATTTGATAACACATGAAAAAATATAAAGTTTTATGGAGTAAAAATGCTATTTATGATTTAGAAGATATTATAAAATACTTAAAAATTGATAGCATCAAAATAACAAAAGATATTTTTTATGAGATAAAGGATGAATGTCAAAAACTCTACTTTTTTCCGGAAAGAAAAAGAATAGTACCAGAACTTCAACAATTAGGTATTACTAAATATAGAGAGCTTATCTACAAAAGATACAGAATAATTTTTAAAATCCAAGAAGATAAAGTTTTTGTTTTATTAGTTGTAGATTCTAGTAGAAATTTAGAAGATATTTTATATCAAAGATTATTAAAAGGATAACAACACACAGAAGAATTATGAACTAACACAACTAGTTTTCAAAGATAATCTTGCTATTATGATAAGCAGTTAAAAAAAGGGTGTTAAGCTAAAACTGTTCTTTCTTCTCTTTCGCCGTTGTGCGAAATTCAAACATATTGACATTATGAATAAAATTGAATATAATAGTGAATACAAATATTCAAAGGAGATCTTGTGAAAACTGTAACAATGAGAGTCGATGATTCAGTATATAATATGATTAAACTTGCAGCAGAGGGTCAAAAAAGAAATCTTTCAAACTTTATTGAGTTTGCAACAATGCAATATTTAACATCTTCACAGTTTGTGGATAATAATGAAATGCAAGAGATTTTAGAAGATAAAGAACTAGTACAAAATCTAATGAATGGATTAGATGATTTAAAAAATGGTGATTACACAATTGTCTAAATATCAAATTGCAGAAACCAAGACATTTTTAAAATTAAAAATGACAATAGATAACAAACTTTATACAAAAATAAAAAGTTTTGTTTATCCGCAATTGCAAGAAAATCCACACTATGGGACAAATATAAAAAAACTTAAAGGTAAGTTAGAAGGTTATTATAGATATAGAATTGGCAACTATAGACTATTTTATTTGATTGTAGATAAGAAACTAATTATTGCAGTAGTTGATTTTAAACATCAACAACAGGCATACGACTAAACTCATATCAAAACAGAGTAGCCAATAAATTACCTAGCGGAACTTTATCGGCTATATTCCACCGTTAAAAGGTATCTATAAACTATTTAATATAATAGCTATTACTATATCACATAGACAATATGCCTATAAGTAGGCTAAATTTAATTTATACAATTTTTTTAACTTACACATTTACATGAAAATCTGCCTTAGTTAAATTAATAGCATGTAATTTGCATGCTATAGCTTTAGTTACTAAGTTTTTACATAATATACAAATGTACAAATAAGAATAAATAACAATTTACATTTTTTTTTGCTTTTTTAACAAAAACTCTTGACATTAATAGATTTTTTTACTATAATTCCACCACTTCAAAGCAATTTGATACTCAAATCCGGATTAGCTCAGCGGTAGAGTAGACGGCTGTTAACCGTTTGGTCGCTGGTTCGAATCCAGCATCCGGAGCCACTTTTAAAACAAAATCAAAATACACACATAAAATGACAACTTTATTCACCTACTTATTCACGGTGTGAATAAACTATACATTTGCATAAATTTAATTAAAAAATTATTATAATTAAGATTGTAATTTAATCTAATTTTCTAGCCCATTTTAAAAATAGTCTATCTGGGTTTACAGTTGGCTCTATATCTTTATTTTTGGCAATTAAATCTACAAGCCACTTAGCCATTAAAGGTGCTAACACAAAACCTCTACCACCTAAGCCGTTAAGTATATATAAATTATCTATATATCTATTTGGTGCCCTATTGTAGCCTTTTTTTAGTTGTGGGTAGGTGTTTAGCATATAGTTTGTATCTATTACTTTACCAACTAGAGGTATGTAGTCTCTACTGCCTGCTCGCATTCCGCATAGTGTCTCTTTTAGCTTTAAATTAGTTAAATTAAGCATTGTAGCAGACTCTTTAATTAAACTATCTAGAGGAGTACCATTACACTGCATACACGCATTTGTAGGGTTTTTGGCTCTTGTATGTGTAGCGCCCAATTTAACTATACCACTTTTAGATGCAGAAATAGAGATACTTTTATGCATAGATATATCTACCTTTGTATCTGTATAAAAGTCGCCCCTGCTACCCCACACACCATTTATGCCCATATACTCTAAAAGCTCTCTAAAGCCTTCGTATCCTGTTGCTAATACAACTTTTTTAGCATTTAGTGGTAACTTATTTAAGCTCTTTACTTCGGCTTGAATATAGTCGATATCTTTTGCTAAGGCAGCGCATAAGCCTTGGGCATCGCATACACCACCATTTTTAAAGTAAAGCGCGGTATCTGCATTTTTTATGCCCAAATTGCTAAGCTCTTGAGTACTAAGTATTTTACTTGGTTCGTCTATTATAGATTTATAATAACTAAAGTTTTTAGCATCTTTACTATCTTTTGGCAACCTAATAATAGAGCTATCATCAAAGTACTGATTAAAGTTGTTTTTGTAAAAATTTACAGCATAAGAGTATGCTAAATTGGTAAGTTTTAAAAGTTTTGTCTCTTTGCCTAATTTTGGCGAAATAAAAGCCCCTGCCGCACCGCTACCGCCAGTTGCAACTTTAGAGGCCCTATCTATTATTACAACACTAAGACCCCTATTTTTGGCTTCGTATGCAACCATAGTGCCAGCAATACCAGCCCCTATAACTGCAATATCGTAACTACGCAACTATATAGAAACCTCTTTAATATCTGCAATATCTCTAAATGCTTTATATATAGAAGCCACTGTGTTTTGTCTGTTTTGCTTTAGCTCGTTATTGTCGCTATTTACTAAAACAGTATCAAAATAGCTATCTAACGTTGGTTTAAGCGAGAATAGTGCATCTAAATTATCTTTGTAGTTTGCGTACTCTTTGCTTGTTATATCTTTAAATGCATTGTATAGTTTCCTCTCCATTTTGTATTCGAAAAGCTTTTCGTTTACTACTAAATCGCTATTTAAATCTACATCTTTAGATATATTTGCAACCCTTTTAAATGTAGTAAATAGCTCTTTTGCATCGCTAGATTCTACTACCGAATTTAGTGCTTGTATCTTTTTAAATACTTCGTTAATATCACTCTCGCCAGAGCTTAAAACAGCAGCCACAACCGACGCATTTACCTTAGCTAATTTGTTAATTCTATCGTAAATAAAGCTCTTAAGCGCATCTGTATCGAACTCTTTATATAGTGGCGCTAAAGAGCTTGTTAGAGTATCGATATTTAAAGGTATATCGTAATTTAGTGCAACTCTAATAATACCATTAACCGCACGACGAAGTGCAAATGGGTCTCTAGAGCCAGTAGGTATTTGCCCCACGCTAAATAGTCCATAAAGTGTATCTAGCTTAATTGCCATAGCAACCAAAGCGCTAAATAGTGAACTAGGTAGTTCAGAGTTATCTCCAACTGGCATATACTGCTCTTTAATTGCATTATATACAAGCTCGTCTTCGCCAAGTGCTTTTGCATAGTAGTAACCCATTAACCCCTGAAGCTCAGTAAACTCGTAAACCATTTCGCTCATTAAGTCGGCTTTTGCTAAAGATATAGCTTTTACTAATAGCTCTTTAATCTCGCTTTGCTCTTTGTTTGTAGCAGCAATTAATTGCTCTTTATATAGGTTAAATAAAACCTCAACAATAGATTTTTCTCTATCTATTTTATCCTCTAGCGTACCTAAACCATCTATAAATTGTACTAACTCTAAGCCATCTGTTTTTAGCCCACGCTTTAAGTCGTTGTGGTAGAAAAATAGCGCATCTTCTAAACGAGGTCTTAAAACCTTTTCGTTACCAGAGATAATTTTGCTATAATCGTTAGCAACAGCGTTAGAAACAACTATAAACTTATTAATTAACTTACCATCTTTAAACACAGGAAAGTAGCGTTGATGCTCTTTCATAGATGTTATTATAACCTCAGAAGGTAGCTCTAAAAATTTCTCGTCAAAAGAGCCAAGTAGTGCTTTTGGATACTCGGTAATTGCAACAACCTCTGCAAGTAGAGATTTATCTTTTTCTACCTCTATATTGTGCTCTTTCTCTATTTGCTCTATTTCAGCTAGTACGCTATTTTCTCTGTTTTTTGCATTTAATACAACACAATTTTTACTTAAGCTATCTTCGTAATTATCGTATGTAACTTCTGCACTAAGTGTTGGTGCAAATCTATGAAAATAGCTAACACTACTAGAGCTAACATTAAATAGAGTTACTGGCACTACTTTATCGTCTAGTGTTGCTACAATCCATCTAAGCGGTCTAATAAATTCATCTTTTAAAGAGCCCCAGCGCATCATTTTACCAAACTCCATAGAGCCTAGCCACTCTTTAACCATACTCTGTATTAACTGACCACTCTCTTGCCCCTTATCTACACTTTTGTAGTAAAGCACTTCGTTTTTACCCTTTGTTGTAGTAGTTAGTTCACTAAAATCTACACCACACTTTTTAGCAAAACCTAACGCTGCATTTGTTGGCTCGTTATCTTTAATAGCAATATTTAGCGGTGGGCCAAAAAGCTCAATAGTTTCGTCTGCTTGCATTAAAGGGAAATTACTACTCCTAATTGTTAGCCTTCTTGGCGTATAATCGAAGCTATATTCAGACTCTAATCTATATTTTTTTAAAATATCACCCCAAGATTTCTCTATTTTATCGATAATTTTTAATAATGGAATAGCAGGAAGCTCCTCTACCCCAATTTCTAATAATAATTTGGCACTACTCACTTGGTTCTCCAAAATGTTTTTGAAATTGTATCTAATTTGTACTTAGCAACAATTAAGCTAGCTTAATAAATCGTTTAAGCTGCTCTTTGGGTCTTTGCCTTCTAGCAGTAACCCAACCTCTTTTGCAATTGGCAGATATATATCTTTTTTAATCGCAATTTGTAAAACCGCGCTAGTTGTAGGCACACCCTCTGCTACTTCGCCAAGCTCTTGTAGTATAGTCTTTAAGCTCTTACCCTTAGCCAAACCATACCCAACACGGTAGTTTCTAGATAGATTACTACTTGCAGTTAAAAACAGATCTCCAGCGCCCCCTAAAGATATAAAAGTATCTCTTTTTGCACCAAACTCTCTACCAAAACGAGTCATCTCTACTAGCCCTCTAGAGATTAAAGCAGCTCTTGCGTTATTACCAAGCTCTAAGCCATCGCATACACCAGCTGCAATTGCTATAATATTTTTATAAGCACCGCTAACTTCTGCACCTACAACATCGCTATCGGTATAGGCTTTAATAAAGTTGGGCATAGCTTGTGCAAAACTCTTAGCTAGCTCTTTATTGTGCGAGCTAACAACTAAAGCAGTTGGCAAAGATTTTATAACCTCTGCCGCAAACGAAGGCCCAGATAGAAATGCCACATTCTCTCTTGGTAAAAAATCTTCATAAACACTGTTTAAAAACTTTCCGCTACTTACCTCTACCCCTTTTGCAGCAACTAAAATTTTTTGCCCATTAAACTTAAAGTGCTCGCTCATAAACTCTCTTACAAATTGCGTTGGAACTGCCATTACTATATATTCGCAACTTAAAGCCTCTTGAAGCGAAACAAAATTTGGTAAATCTCTTTTAGCTCTAGAGCTAATTACAACTTCGTTTTTTTGGCTATAAGCATGCGCTAATGCCATGCCCCATTTACCTGCACCTACAACTGCTATTTTCACTACAAATCTCCTGTACACTCTAGTTTAAATCTATATATATCTTGCTCTTTGCCTACGCATACTATTGTATCTTTAGTATCTACTTTATGGTCAAACCCCACGGTGTTAAATACAAACTGGTTACCTAGCTCTTCATCTATCATACCAATAAAAATAATATTATACCTATTAAAATCTATTTCGCTAAGTTTTTTGCCATTTAGGGGCGAATTGTTACCTATTTTCATCTCTCTAAAGACATAGTCGTGGCTCTGATTAATAAACCCTTGCAAAAACTTTGTAGCAACTGGCGTTGTAAGAATATTTTTTAAAATATTACCACTAATAGAGTATATATCTATTACCCTATTAACCCCTGTCATTCTAAGTTTATCGGTAACATGTATAGAGTCAGAAATAGATACAATATAAACCTGCGGATATATATCTCTTAGCGATAGCGAAAGAAACAGATTTTCGTGATTGTTATCCATAGCACAAATAAGCACTAAATCGTCGTTAATATCTAATTTTTGTATAGAGCTGTCACTCTCTAAGTTAAAAAGCTCTACATCTATATCATCGCTTTTTGCCTTTTTATACTCTTCTTTAGTATTTACAGCAACTTTAACATTAGTACCATACTCTTTTATCGATTTAGCAACAGAGCTACCAAATCGCCCATATCCAAATATTAAAACACTTCTTTTATCTACCATGTGTAACTGCCTACAATATTAAAGTTCTTCTTAAAGTGGCTAATACTAAGCTTATGCCCTAAAGCTACAACTATGTCGTTCTCTTTAAGTATATAGCTTTTTGGTGGATTAAACTTAAACTCTCCTCTAGCACCACTTTGCACACCAAGAATTGTTAAATTATAATTGCTAAAGCCTATCTCTTCTATGCTTAAGCCTAGTATTAAAGACTCTGGAGTTATAAAAATTTCGTCTATTGTAGCAACATCTTTAAAGTTTAAAATTGCATTAATAGCTTTGTACATTGTTGGGTAAATAATAGATGCAACAAGCATAGAAGATGCAATATCATAAGGCAATATAACCCTATCGGCCCCTGCTCTTTTGTATCTGCTAATTAACTTATTGCTACTTGCTCTTGCAATTACCGAGATATCTTTAGATACACTTTTTGCATTTAAAGATATATAGATATTCTCTATATCGCTACCTGCAAGTGCTAAAACCGTAACTTTAGACTCGCTATTATAAAAGCGCTTAAGCACCTCGTACCTACTTGCATTTGCACATATTGCATCGTGCCCATCGTTGCGTGCCTCTTGTGCGCTATGGCAGTCTTTATCTAGTATAATATAGGCAATATTACTCTTTCTTATCTCGTTTAAAAAAAACTTAGCAATCTGCCCATAACCACAAACAATTAAAAACTCTTTATGATTTGTTAGGGTATCTGCAACTCTATCTTCTTTTAGCTCATCTAACTTTTCTGAAAATGCAGATACAATCACCGAAGTCGCAAAAGATATAATAACAATACCCATAATAACAATAACAAACGATACAACTTTTCCTGGTGTTGTAACTGGCGATATATCTCCATAACCAACAGTCGTAATAGTTATAAACGACCAATAAAGTGCGTCAAAAAGAGAACTAATATTTTCATTTTGAGTCTGCTCTAGTATATAAATTGCTAAACCACCAACAAAAACAACAAATATCAATAACACAACAAGTGTTAAGAGTTCGAACTTTCTATTTGCTAAAACCTCTATAAAGTGGTAAATACTCTTAGAGTGTTTAAGTAGCTTTAAAAACCTAAATAGCACAAACACTTTTAAGAATCTAAACTCTCTATATGCTGGCAGTATAGCTAGCAAATCTATAATAGCAGCTGGCGTAATAATATACGAGAGCTTCTTAATTAAAGAGCTATTTAAAACCTTAAAATAGTTTGCTTTTGTATTTAAAAAGGTAGCACGGTTGTACTCTGCAAGCACATCTGTATGCACATTATTGTGTAGCCATAAATTTATAATATACTCTATTAAAAAGAAAAACGATGTAACATATATAGCATAAAAATCAAGAGCTGGTCCAATTGTTGGGTGCTTAACCTCGTACATAAAAATAGTAACCGAGCTAATAATTAAAAAAATTAAAAAGTAGTCTATATACTGTTTATATCTATTTTTAGGATTCTTTAAAATGTCTCGAATTTTTCTTTTAAAAGTTGTATATTTTTGAGAGTGCGCTAAAAATAGAAAAAAAGAGACTACAATAGGGTGAGAGCCTCTAATTTTCTTACGCATTAACTTAGCCTTTGCTTTAGTAGTTCGTTAACTTTTTGAGGGTTAGCACTACCCTTACTTGCTTTCATTACTTGCCCTACAAAAAAGCCAAATAGCTTCTCTTTACCGCTTTTAAACTCTGCAACTTTTGCTTCGTTGTTTGCAAGAATTTCGTCTATAATTGCTAAAATTGCGCCATCATCGCTAACTTGCTTTAGCCCCAATTGCTCAATAATTGCATCTATATCTCTGCTTTCGTTCTCCATTAGGTAATCTAACACATCTTTAGCACCCTTGCCAGAAATTGTGCCATCTTCGATTTTACTAATTAATGCAGCTAAACTCTTAGCATCTACTGCGCTATTTGTAATATCTAAAGATGCCTTATTAAGCCTTCCTAAAAGCTCGCTTGTTAGCCAAGTAACTGCATTTTTAGGCTCTATGCCCTCTTTTAGCATATCTTCAAAATAGTAAGCTAGCTCTTTTTGCGCAGCAATTACTAGTGCGTCGTACTCTTTAATTTTTAGCTCATCTATATAGCGCTGTACCTTTTGCTCTGGTAGCTCTGGTATATCTTTTGCAATCTCTATCATCTCTTTTGTTGCTACAAGTGGTCGTAAATCTGGGTCTGGAAAGTAGCGATAATCTGCAGCCTCTTCTTTACCACGCATAGATTTCGTAACACCTTGGTTTACATCAAAAAGTCTTGTCTCTTGCCATACTTCGTCTTCGTATAGCCCATCTTCGTACGCCTCTATTTGGCGCTCTACTTCGTATGCAATTGCTTGGCTAATAAACTTAAAAGAGTTTAAGTTCTTAATCTCTACTCTTGTTCCAAACTCTTTTTGCCCCTTTGGTCTAATAGATACATTAACATCACATCTAAAAGAGCCCTCTTGCATATTTGCATCGCTAATATCTAAGTATCTTACAAGCGAGTGTAGCTTTTTTAAATAATCAACCGCTTCTTCGCTACTACGCATATCTGGCCCACTTACAATCTCTAATAGTGGTGTACCCGCACGATTTAAATCTACTTTAGAAATAGCACCCTCGTGCACATTTTTACCAGCATCTGCCTCTAAATGCGCTTGCAAAATAGATACATCTTTCTCTTTGCCATCTTTGCTCTTAATTGTTAAATAACCATTCTTAACAATAGCCTTATATAGCTGAGTAATCTGATACGCCATAGGACTATCTGGATAAAAATAGCTCTTTCTATCGAAAAACGAAGTCTCATTAACATCTGCATTTATAGCATACCCAAGCTTCATAGCCTTAATAACCGCCTCTTTATTAACCACAGGCAACGCCCCAGGAAGCGCCAAACAAGTCGGACAAGTATTACTATTTTGAGCCTCAGCAAAACTTGTAGGGCAAGAACAAAATAACTTAGTTTTAGTATTTAGCTGAACATGAACCTCTAAACCAATTACAACTTCAAACATATATATCCTTAAGTTCTAAAAAATTAAAGATATTATATCTTTTTGCCAATTAAATGTTGGTTAGCGAAAGTTAAGGCCAAAGGTTGAAGGGCGAAGGTTGAAGGTTGAAGGTTGAAGGTTGAAGGACTAACGATTTTGCCTTGCCATTAACTACACCACCGCCATTCTCGCAAAATGCGAATCTAAAGAGCTAATTATTGCTTATATATTTTATAAACTTATTAACCATAACATAACAAATATTATTCATTTACTTATGTATTTCTTAATAAAATTCCTGTCTTAATAAATTGATTAATTTGTATAATCAGATCTCTATCTTTTTTTATAGGGTCACTATATATTTTGCCTTCATATATATATTTAACAAAATCATATATTAGCTTTTGATTAGACACTACTAATTCATTTTGTTTTTCAAAAATATGTTTTGGCACTACAGGATTCTTCTTCTTTTGCATTTCACCTAATTTTTCATATATAGTTTT
>CAZFCZ010000031.1:0-3269 GCA_964517485.1 uncultured Nitratifractor sp.
GCATCGTCAAAGTCTTTTGCAGTAACTGGGTCGATTGTACAAAAGTCTAAATCTCTTAAATCTACTCTGCCTTCGCACTCGCTCTCTTTTACACTTAAGCTAACTTCTGTAGCTTGTTTTACTACATCTTGCGGAAATTTATCGAACCTATTAAATAGAGAAAGCGAAATTTTTTCGTCTATTTTTGGGTCGCTAATGTGCCCTAAAATCTCTTCGACTTCGTTTGTTAGTGCATTTACCTTAAATAGTGTACCCTCTTTATATATTTTTGGATCATCTTTTGCAAAAATCTCTGCACTTTGCATTGTACGAATATCGAAAAATTCTATGCTATTATTTACAATTTTAGATATATATATAGTTGTAATTATAGAGTGTTTTATAATGCTTATTACTTTACCACTTGGTCTGCCACGCTTTGCAATAAGGCGTTTTACTACCACACTATCGCCGTGTTTTGCATCGGCTAAATCTTTTTGTTCTATTAATAGGTCTTTTTGCTCTTTAAACATAGACTCTAAAAAACCTAAATTATTTTGCGATATATATAACTCGCCAGCACGATATAGAGACTTTAACTTAAATAGAGCATCTACCTCTTCTATTGCACCTATATTTTGCAAGTGCTTAAATGTGTCTAAATCGCTTTTATCTAAGTCTTCAATTTTAAAGCCTTTAGTTAATTGTATAGCAAATGGTGTCATAAATCTTCTTTTTTTAACGATATTGTACCTAAAAAAGCAAAAAGCTTAAGATACCTAAATTGCATATAATCTACTATTAGATATAATTCTAAAAATTTTCCAAAAGGATCTAAATGTCAAGTTTAAATGTATATTACGACAAAGATTGTGATATTAATATAATTAAGAGTAAAACAGTAGCAATGATTGGCTTTGGTAGCCAAGGTCACGCACATGCAGAAAACTTAAGAGATAGCGGTGTTAATGTTGTTGTTGGTTTAAGAGAGGGCGGTAGCTCTTGGAGTAAAGCAGAAGCTAAAGGTTTCGAGGTACTAAGTGTTGCAGATGCTAGTGCAAAAGCAGATGTAGTTATGATCTTACTACCAGATGAAAACCAAGCAGAAATTTATGCTAACGAAATTGAGCCTAACCTAAAAAATGGTGCTACTATTGCATTTGGTCATGGTTTTAATATTCACTACGGAAGAATAATTCCAAGAGCAGACATTAATGTTACTATGATCGCTCCTAAAGCTCCAGGGCACACTGTAAGAAGCGAGTTTGTAAAGGGTGGCGGTATTCCAGATTTAATTGCTGTTGCACAAGACCCAAGTGGTACTACAAAAGAGCTAGCACTTAGCTATGCAAGCGCAATTGGTGGTGGTAGAACTGGTATTATCGAAACTACTTTTAAAGACGAAACAGAAACTGATTTATTTGGTGAGCAAGCTGTTCTTTGTGGTGGTGTTACTGCACTTGTACAAGCTGGTTTTGAAACACTTACAGAAGCTGGTTACCCTGCAGAGATGGCATATTTCGAGTGCCTACACGAGCTTAAATTAATTGTAGATTTAATGTTCGAAGGTGGTATTGCAGATATGAGATACTCAATTTCAAACACAGCTGAGTATGGCGACTATGTTAGCGGACCAAGAGTTGTAAACGAAGACTCTAAAAAAGCTATGAAGCAAATACTAAAAGAGATTCAAGATGGTAGATTTG
The DNA here is from genome assembly GCA_964517485.1 of uncultured Nitratifractor sp. Lineage (GTDB taxonomy): Bacteria > Campylobacterota > Campylobacteria > Campylobacterales > Sulfurovaceae > JAADEQ01. The sequence continues at coordinate 1,686 of CAZFCZ010000031.1, forward strand.
CAAAAGACTTTATCTTAGAAGGTCAAGCTGGATACCCAAGAATGAACGCAGAGAGAAAACTAACTCAAGCACACCCACTAGAGCAAACTGGTAAAAAACTAAGAGATATGATGCCTTGGATTGCTGCAAATAAAATTGTAGATCAAGACAAAAACTAAACTTCTTAACTAAGAGGCTTTGCCCTCTTAAACTTTTAATCTTTTTTATTTAAGAGCTAGCTTTAAAAATATATTTAAAACTTTAAGCTTATTACTATATATTATCGCAAAAATTACAAGGAATATTATATGTTAGAAGCAGGAAATAAAGCACCAGATTTTTGTTTGCCAAATCAAGATAGTGAAGAGATATGTATAAGGGACTTTCAAGGCTCTTGGGTGGTTTTGTATTTTTATCCTAAAGATAGCACACCAGGGTGCACAACAGAGGCACTTGATTTTACTGCACATAAGAGCGAGTTTGAAAAGATTGGTGCTACAATTTTTGGTATTAGCCCAGATTCTATTAAAAGACACTGCAACTTTATTGCTAAAAAAGAGCTTACAATTACGCTAATTAGCGATGAAGATAAAGAGGTAGCAAAAGCTTATGGCGTATGGCAGTTAAAAAAGCTATATGGCAAAGAGTATATGGGAATTGTAAGAAGCACATTTTTAATAAACCCAGATGGCGAGATAGCACACATTTGGCCAAAAGTTAAAGTTAAAGGCCACGCACAAGAGGTGCTAGAGAAACTTAAAGAGTTAAAAGGGTAAAAATATAGTATAATAAATAAAAAAGTTTAGGTTTTTATATGGCAAAACTACAAAAAAACAAGATAAAAAAGAGTCCACTTGGATTTGAAGATAATAATTTGCATATAAATTTAAGCATTAAAGAGGCGTGGGAGCTTGTTGCGCGTCTATCTAAAGATGGTTGGTTTATGCAAACTGGTAAAAAAGCTCCTAACTTTTTAGATAAAACTAAAATAAAAATTATAAATAATTAAAATGTATTTAACTCCAGACTACAAAGAGATAATAGAGCTTTTTAATAAATATGGTGTTAGATATTTGCTTGCCGGTGCTTATGCTATGGCTACTTTTGGTTATTCAAGAAGTACTTACGATATAGATTTGTGGATAGATAAAAAAGAAGAAAATGTAGTAAAAATATTAAAAGCTTTAGAGGAGTTCGGTATTCCTTTTGAGATTACAAAAGATGACTTATCAAAAGATAATAGTGTTATACAAATTGGTGTTGCACCGGTTAGAATAGATATTTTAACAGATATTGACGGTGTTGCATTTGAAGATGCCTTTAATAATAAAAAAGTAGTCGATTTTGATGGATTAGAAGTTTTTGTATTAAGTATTGACGATTTGTTAAAAAATAAAAAAGCTTCAAATAGAGCAAAAGATAAAATAGATGTAATAGAGCTTGAAGCAATTAAAAAAGAGGATAAAGAGTGAAAAAGTTAATAATAGTTATAGCACTTTTTAGTGAATTGTTTGCATACAATTTAACACTAAGCAATAAAGATGCGCTTGTTATTGCAAATAAGATTTGGCAAAACGAAGGTAGTGGTAAAAAGAGTTATTTAGT
>CAZFCZ010000032.1:0-7611 GCA_964517485.1 uncultured Nitratifractor sp.
TACAATTGGGGTCTATCATTAAATATCCACTATTAACATACTAGTAAATCACTCTTAAAAGCTTACTAGTTTATATAGTTAGCCTATACTTTGTTTTAAAGATACCCAATAAAATTAATAATAACTAGATTGTAGAGTAAAGAATAATGTAGTATTAAGTTAGAAATAACAAAGATATTTAGCCAACTAGCACTAAGAGCCAATATACTAAATATCCAATAAGCTTGCAAGCTAGCTCTTATGTACGCTGCTTGCTAGTTTTTCTATAAACCTTGTAACCATTCTAACGCCTGCACCGCTTGCGCCGTGTGGGTTTTCGCCCCATTCGTGTTCTACGAATGCTGGGCCTGCTATGTCTAGGTGTAGCCACTTTTGTTTATTTTCGTCTTTTATAAAGTTATCTAAAAATAGCCCTGCTGTAATTGCTCCGCCGTATCTTGTGTTAGATATATTACAAACATCTGCTATAGAGCTCTTTAGTGTCTTTTTTAGATACCTATTAAATGGCAACTTAGCAGCCATTTCGCTAGAGGCTACATTTGCCGCATATAGCATTTTATCTATTGCGTTATCGCTATTGCCCATAACACCAACAGTGTACTGCCCTACTCCAACAACGCAAGCACCAGTTAGTGTTGCTAAGTCTATAATATAGTTAGCATCTACTTGCTCTTGTGCGTAGCATAGCATATCTGCTAAAACTAAACGACCCTCTGCATCTGTATTTCTAACCTCTATAGTTGTGCCATTTTTTGCTCTTAAAACATCGTCTGGTTTATATGCATCTCCGCCTATCATATTCTCTACTGCACCAATAAAGCCGTGTACTTCTATTGGTAAGTTAAATCTGCTAACTGCTTGCATAATACCAAGAACTGCTGCTCCACCGCTTTTGTCTGACTTCATTGTAACCATAAAGTCGCTTGGCTTTAAGCTAAGCCCACCGCTATCGTAAGTTAAGCCTTTTCCAATAATACTAATTACAGCTTTTGGCTTTTTAGGCTTATGAGCTAAATGTATTACTCTTGGTGGGTGGCAACTTGCACGAGAAACTGCAAGAAGTGCGTTCATACCCTCTTGAGCTATATCTTTACGCCCTAAAATATTGTACTCTAGCCCCTCGTTTTCTGCTATATCTTTAGCCAATCTAGCCATAATTTTTGGATAAAAATCATCTGGTGGCGTATTTACAATATCTCTTGCTAAATTAACTGCATGCGCTGTTTCGATACCCTTATTTATAGCTCTTTTAATCGCTTTGTTATCTAGCTCTTTATTGTTATACTCTTGCGAAGATATATAAATATCGTTTAACACCTGCTCATTAGCCTTAGACTTATATCTGCTATACTTATAAGCACCCAATTTAATAGCCTCGGTAAGTGCGCGCATTGTTGCTGTACACTTAGCATGGCTTAGGTATGTCGCAATTTTAATTGATTCGTAATTTTTCTCTATAGCAACTCTAATTGCACTTGCAACTGCTGGGCGAATATCGCTACTTTTTAGAGAGTTACTACCTACAATTAACTTTTTGCTCTCTGGCAATAAAATAACCTCATCTTGCTCTGCACTGTAGTTTACTTCGCTTAGTATGCTCTTATACTTGCTTACAAAAGCGTGATCAAACTTTTTATCTATAACTACAATTAACTCTAAATCTGCACTAATATCTTCTATTTTTTTATCTATAAATTCTATATTCATAATTATCCTCTTCTATTTAAATTCTAACATCTCTTTTGCTTGTATCATATCTTTATCGCCGCGGCCAGATACATTAACTATTATCAATTTACCCTCTACCTCTTCTTTTGGCATCTTTTTTAAATAGGCAATTGCGTGCGAACTCTCGAATGCTGGTATAATACCCTCTTTTTGGCTAAGCCATACAAAAGCATCTAGTGCCTCGCTGTCGGTAATATTATCGTACTTTACTACACCTTCGTCTTTTAAAAATGCGTGCTCTGGTCCAATACCTGGGTAGTCAAGCCCAGCACTTATAGAGTGAGCCTCTAAAATCTGCCCATCGTCATCTTGCAGTAAGTAACTCATCTGCCCATGTAGCACCCCTGGGCTACCTTTTGCCAAAGATGCTCCATGTTTGCTATCTAGCCCTAAACCACCTGCTTCTATACCAATGCAAGTTGTCTCTTTATCTTCTAAAAAGTGGTTAAATATACCTATAGCGTTACTTCCACCACCAATACATGCAATTACCTTATCTGGCAATCTGCCCTCTGCTTCTAAAATATCGGCTCTTGCTTCGTAACCTATAATGCTTTGTATATCTCTAATCATCATTGGGTATGGGTGTGGGCCTGCAACTGTACCAATAATATAAAATGTATCTCTAGCGTTTGTAACCCAGTGTCTAATAGCATCGTTCATTGCATCTTTAAGTGTTTGGCTACCGCTCTCTACGGCATTTACTTTAGCACCTAGAAGCTTCATTCTAAATACATTTAGCTCTTGACGCTTAACATCTTTAGCGCCCATAAAAATTTCGCACTCTAAACCAAAAAGTGCCGCAACTGTTGCTGTTGCAACGCCGTGTTGCCCTGCTCCAGTTTCGGCAATTACTTTTTTCTTGCCAAGCCTTTTAGCTAAAATTGCTTGTGCTACTGTATGGTTAATCTTGTGCGCACCTGTATGGTTTAAGTCTTCTCTTTTTAAATATACTTTTGCACCAAGCTCATCAGAGATGTTTTGTGCAAAATATAGTGGACTTGGGCGACCAACATACTTTTTGTAGTAATAATCTACTTCGCCCCAAAAATCTTTATCAAATCTTACACTCTCGTAATCTTTTTTTAAATCTTCTAAAACTGGCATAAGGGTCTCTGGCACAAACCTACCCCCATATATACCAAAATGCCCTAAAGAATCTGGATCAAACTTGCTCTTTTTTGGAATATACATAACTTACTCTTTTTTTATTGCAATTATATCATTTAATTGGTAGAGAGAAGTTAAATTTTGGATAGATAGGCACAAACTCAATTTTAAAGCCTTTATCAACTACACTATATACCTTCCTTTTTATAGCTCTAGCTTTAGCAAGCTCTTTTTTATAGTGTTTAACTTTTTTAGTATGCTCTATATACTCTTTGCTAAAGGTATGCTTAAAGCCACTTTTAACAAAATACAAATAATCAACCTTTGCAGGCTTTAAAGCAGCCTTAAAAGCACTAACCGATGGGCTACAAAGTGGCTCAGGCGGAAGCCCCTTATGTTTATATGTATTAAATTTACTATTATCACTTTTAATAATTTGTGGTGTAATTACACTATGTGCTCGCTTACCATAATTTAGAGTTGCATCAAATTGTAAGCGCATATTTTTTTTAAGTCTATTATGAATTACAGCAGAAATTAGAGGCATCTCTTTATAATTTTGTGTCTCTTTTTCTATAATAGATGCAATTATTAAATACTTTTTAAACTCGCTACTTGGCAATTTAATACCACTGTTATCTAAAAGCTCTCTGTAGATACTATGCCCCTTATAAACCATATATGCTATTGTGCTCTCTTCGGTTGTTTTATAGGGTATGTTATACTTTTTAGCAATAATATCACCATTTTCATAATATGCGATACTTTTGTATTTTTTTAGTAATTTAGCACTATCTAAATTGGCTTGTTTGGCTATTTTTTTAGTAAAATCTTCTATATTTTCGCCACCAAACATTACCATTTTTCTGCTCTTTTCTCTATTTAGTTTAAGAATGGTATTGTATATTTTAAATAGGTTAGTATTACTATCTACTCTAACCCAGCCGCTCTTTGGATCAAACATAGATAGCAGCAAATAATCAAAACTACTAATAGGTGTATTTTGCAGCTCTATTGCCTCTTTAGCATACTTACTACTGCACTCTGGTATAAAGATAAGCTTATCGCTACTGCGTGGGAGTATAAAGTATAATATAATGGCAATTAACAGTAGCAATATAAGCTTTATCTTAATTTTCATATTAACCTTTATATATCTGAGGGTACTCTCTTTTCCATCTTCTATGTATCCATAGCCATTGAGCTGGAGAGGTGTTTATAAACTCTTGTGTAATTTTAGCTTGTTTTTGCGTATGTTGCAATATATATTCATCCATATTTAGAGATTTATCTACATCTATTGGGTCAAAAAAGGTAGCTTCGTATTTTTCGAATCCTACTCTTTTTATAAAACATGGTATTACGCTAGCGCCATATTTATACGCTAACAAAGCTGCCGAAGTTGTATGCGAAGCTCGTTTGCCCATAAACTCTACCTCTACACCCTCTAAGCTCTGGTCAACCAACAATCCAAGTGGTTTTTTACTTTTAACGCACTTAACCATCTGGCGCATTGCACCATTTTTTTCTATCATCTCTATACCAAATTGCTCTCTATTTTTCTTTAAAATATTATCTAGCCACTTCTGCTTTAGTGGTCTACCAACACCAACTAGTGGTGTATATTTTGCTGCAATTGCTAGTGGCAATATTTCCCAGTTACCATGATGCGCGGTTATAAAAACAATTGGCTTATCTGCATTTAAAGCATCTATAAATATCTTATCGTTTTTAAAAGTAACTTTTTTAAGCAAGCGCTCTTTAGATATACCCTGATTCTCCAAAAACGAGCCAAAATTTAATGCTAAATTTAAGAACATATCTTTTATAAGCTTCTGTATCTGCTCTCTATTTAGGGTATCTGCATATATAAAATCTAAGTTGGTTTTTGCTCTTTTGTAGTAGCCTTTGTGTAGTTTATAAAAAAGGTAAGCAAGCGCTTTTGCCAAAGCAAATTTTACACTTTGAGGCAAAACTAAAGATAGTTGCCTAAATATAAAAAATGCTAAAGCGGCGCTTTTGTTTTTAATCATTAGCTAGATTTTTTTAAGTATTTAGATAAAAGAACTATTCTTACGCCATTAACGCGTCCTTCTATCTCTCCTGCTGTATTTGTTAAGTGAATATTCTTTACAACTGTACCTCTTTTTGCAGTAAATCCAGCACCCTTTACTTGTAAATCTTTAATAATTGTAACACTATCACCAGCAGCTAAAGTAGTGCCATTACTATCTTTAGTAACAACATCACTACTTGCATTTGCCTCTATAAGTGCATCTGCCCACTTTTGCTCCTCTTCTTCTAGATATGCAATATCTAGTGCATCTTGTGCCCACGAGTTATCTGCTCTTAAGTCGCTAAGTAGCTTGTACGATAAAACTTTAATAGAGCTATTTTCACTCCAAATAGTGTCTGCTAAAATTCTTAAATAATCGCTATTTTCATTTGGTGCATCTATAGCATCTTTACACTTATTACAAACCTCTATTTTACTATCAAAACTCGAACTACTTGGCTCTATTTCGTAACTAGTTTCTATATCTGCATTTGAACATAATTGGCAACTCATACTATCCCTTAATTAAAATTTTTTAAAATTATACACTTATTTTAATTAGTAATTCAAATATATATATAAAAAAGGTTAATTTGACACAAAATCTTGAATATTTTGCAAAAATATGCTATTCTTATTGTAATATATTAACTAAGGAGTAGTTTATGGTTACAGCCCTTCAAATTTTATTAATTTTGGCACTTATCTCACTAATTGGTATAATTTTAGGTTATCTTTTTGGTAAATTATCGTGCAAAAAAGGTAATGATAGTAAAATTATAGAAAAAGGTACTATCTGCGAAGAGAGTTATAATGATAATCTCTTAAAAAACAGACAAGAAAACAGCGATTCTTTAGATAGCGATGCATCAGAAAAAAGTAGTGTTAATTTAAAAGAGCCAAATGCTCAGACTTTGCTTAGCCAAGAAGATAGTGCTGCTAATGATAGTAGCGATAACTTTAATAAAGTATCTAGCGAAGATAATCTACAAGATGTTAGCACAAATGCTAAAGAGCTTGAAATTTCTGATAATAATACTAAAAATAAAACAAGTAGCGAAGACTCTTTAGCTAATACACAAAGCAAACAAGAAGAGCCTGCAGAGTCTTCAAACTTAGCACAAGAGAGCCAAAGCAAAGATGCAACGCAACAAGATACACAAAACAGCAACACTAAAAGTATCGATACTCAAAGTGATACTCAAGAAGCTAGCAATAGTAGCAAGCAAGACGAAGCTTTAGATACTAACAACAACTCTAAACCACAATCTTTACTAAGCCAAGCAAGAGATGGCAAAGCAGATAACCTATGCCGCATTAAAGGTGTTGGTGCTGTTATAGAAAAAAAGCTAAACAATTTAGGTATTTACCATTTTGACCAAATAGCAAACTTTAGCGAAAACGAAATTGCATGGGTAGATGATCACTTAGCATTTAAAGGTAGAATTAAAAGAGAAGATTGGGTTAATCAGGCTAAATTATTAGCAAAAGGCGAAGAGACAGAGTTCTCTAAAAGAGTAGACAAAGGCGAAGTTAACTCTAGTAAAAAAAGCTAACCACCCCTATTAGATGCTAACTAATAGCATCTAACCAAGTACCAAGCAACTCTATTTGCTCTTGTGCTCTTTTACTAGCAGTTCCACCAAAGCTATCTCTTGCATTCATAGAGTTTCTAACATTAAGTACCTCTATTACATCTTTACTAAAGCGGCTATCTATGCTATTTAGCTCTTCGTAATTTAACTCGCTAATATCTTTGCCAAGCTCTTCTGCACTATTTACAATATTACCCACTAAGTGGTAAGCATCGCGAAATGGCATATCTAAGTTTTTAACTAGATAATCAGCTAAATCGGTAGCACTTAAGTGCCCCACATTACAAGCTTTTTGCATATTATCTTTATTTACTTTCATCTCGTCTATCATCTCTTTTAAGACCATTAAAGATAACTTTGCTGTCTTTACGCTATCAAACACACCCTCTTTGTCCTCTTGAGTATCTTTGTTATACGCTAATGGTAAGCCCTTCATAACTGTTAAAAGTGCAACTAAATTACCATTTACTCTTCCTGTTTTTCCACGAAGTAGCTCTGGAATATCTGGGTTTTTCTTTTGTGGCATAATAGAGCTTCCAGTTGCGTGCTTATCGCTAAGAGTTACAAACTTAAATTCACTTGTGCTCCATAAAATTAGCTCTTCGCTAAGGCGGCTAATGTGCATCATCATAGTTGAGATATTAAATAAAATCTCTAAAGCAAAATCTCTATCGCTTACTGTATCTAGACAGTTTAGGCTTATGCCATTAAAGCCAAGCTCGTTTGCTGCTTGCTCTCTATCTATGTTGTGTGGAGTTCCTGCAAGTGCTGCACAACCTAGTGGCGAGTAGTTGTTTCTCTCATAAGAGCTAATAAAGCGCTCATAATCTCGCTTAAACATACTAGCATATGCAATCATATGGTAAGCAAAATTTATTGGCTGAGCATGTTGCAGATGCGTCATACCTGGTAACAGTGTATCTGTATGCTTACTTGCAATTGCTACAAAGCTCTCTATAACCTCTTTAATTAATCTTGCAATCTCTAAATTGTTACTCATTACATACAATCTAAAATCTGTTGCAACTTGGTCGTTTCTGCTTCTTGCTGTGTGCACTCTTTTTGCTGCGTCGCCAATTTTTGCTGTTAGAAGGCGCTCTATTGCCATATGGATATCTTCGT